>JAYTJL010000058.1:0-2635 GCA_043731125.1 Candidatus Saccharimonadota bacterium | reverse complement strand
CAGGCCGGCTTCTTTGGCCATGCTGGGCGTGCCGTAAAGGGCCAACGTCCAGGTATACTTGCCGGCATTTTCTTTTTTGTTAAACCAATCAGACACTAGTTTTCGGCTTTTTTGAGCCATCATCATCTTTTTAGGATCAACTTTGTCCAACTCATGCACATCATGGTCGGCAATTATAGCTATACGATGATCCACGTCGGCTACTAAGCCTTTGTAATAATTCTTTAGAAATTTAGTCAGCTGTTCGTCCGAGGCATTATCGTAAAAATACTTTCCATTGCCACCCATATCATCACCCAAACCACCAATAATATGTCCACCTGAGTCGATAATTACTCTTTGTAATGCGCGGTAGTAGGGCAATGCCGATGTTGGGCCCTGCAAATATACAACGTCCCCTTTTTTAATGCCTGTTCCACCACCAAGTGCAAAATTAACCAAAACCTTGGCGTACTTATCTAGAATCTCATTTGAAGGCGTGTATGCCATTTCCTATACTTTCTCCCACTTACCAATTTTATAAGCTTTACCCGGGGTACCGCCAACTATTAAAACAGTGGTTGGTGTTTCTAGGGCCTTTGCAGAACGCCTCACATGAGGGTCTATATATACAATGTCGAACTTTCCCGCAGTTACTACTGCGCCGTCCAGAGTAAACTCAGCTTTGCCTTGCATGACTACAAAAACCTCTTGTTGGCCACCACCAGCTTCGTCGTGTTCTGGAGTGATACTATCACCAGCTTTTTTGGTAGCTGCGTTAATTCCAAAACCTTCAATTCCAAAAAAGTGCCTTATTGAGTGCCAATCAGCCGGCCAGCTGTCTTTAACTGGCCCAATGTCGCTTATGTTCGCGACTTTCCAACCTTTGATCATTTTACTATCCCTCTTTCCCTAGCAACACTATATGACAATTCGAACATTGAATGAAGAGGTGAAGGCAATTTAGCAGAATTAAACCAGCCAAACTCGTCTATCCGGTCTTGTTCGCCAATCTTAACACCATTAGGATCGATCTCAACCGCGTGAGACAATGCTATCCAGTGAGTTGGTGTGCCATTATTATCCCTGTGAGCTTCAAATGCTCGCATAAACTCAACTTTCTTTGGCTTAACACATAGTTCTTCTTCAACTTCACGCCTAACAGCCTCGTCCAGTGTTTCTCCAAATTCTACAGCACCGCCACCAATATCCCACGTACCTTGCTCATCTCTGGTGTTTTTACTTCTCTTTTGTAACAGTATATTTCCCTTGCCATCATGCACGACAAAACAAACAGTCACTCCAATATAATCAACACCCCGGTGCAAATCCATGTGTTTAATTATACAGAGAAATTGTAGTTTATAAATAATACTTGACTAGTCAAGTATTATTTACTGATGGCTTTTATTGATTACGTTTTGATTTCGCCCATTCGACTACGCTCAGGGTTTCGATTAAGATTACATCTTAATCTCAGCGTCGCAACCGGCTGGCAAAGATAGGTTCATTAGTGAATCAATTGTCTTTGGTGTTGGGTCTGAGATGTCTATTAGGCGTTTGTGAACGCGCATTTCAAACTGCTCTCTGCCCTTTTTGTAAACATGTGGGCTTTTAACCACTGTAAACATACTTCGCTTAGTAGGTAGCGGGATTGGACCTGAAATATTTGCTCCAGTACGCAAGGCTGTTTCTACTATTTGCTTAGCTGACTGGTCTATGACTTTGTGGTCATAGGCTTTAAGACGAATGCGAATTCGTGGTTTTACGTCTGGTGCTGGTGCTTCTGTCTTCTTTGCGTCTACCATTTAGTTTCTTCCTAGTTCTATATTGTCTGGTATGACTGGCGTATCATCAGTTGGTTCGGCTGTTAATGCCTTATCTGCACTTTCATGGTTCTGGAATGGTCCAATGCCCTGGATGCTTTCACCCTGTGGTTCAGCACCTAAGCTAGTGATACTTTCAGGTGTCTCTGGCAACCAAGCTCTAGGAGTCTCAATACCCATTTGCTATTTTACAATCTTAGTAACAACACCAGCGCCTACGGTTCGACCACCTTCGCGGATAGCGAAACGGAGGCCTTGTTCCATGGCAATTGGTGCTAGTAATTTGACCTTAAAGGTTACTGTATCTCCCGGCATAACCATTTCTTTGTCGGCTGGTAGTTCTACTTCACCAGTAACATCGGTTGTACGGAAGTAAAACTGTGGCTTGTAGCCTTTGAAGAATGGTGTGTGACGACCGCCCTCTTCCTTGGTCAGGATGTAAACTTCACTATCAAACTCAGTGTGGGGTGTTATAGTACCTGGTTTTGCAAGCACTTGTCCGCGTTCAATGTCGTCGCGCTCGATTCCTCTCAGCAATATTCCAGCATTGTCACCGGCCTGGCCTTGGTCAAGGCTCTTCTTGAAGGCTTCGATGCCAGTTACGACGCTTTTGGTTGTTGCTCGGATACCGACAATTTCGACTTCTTCGTTCACTTTTACTACACCGGTTTCAATACGACCAGTGGCAACGGTTCCACGGCCCTTAATGCTAAATACATCTTCGATGGCCATCATAAATGGCTTGTCTAGGTCGCGTTTAGGTTCTGGAATGTAATCATCCATTGCCTTGACTAGTTCCATAATTGAGTCTTCAGCTTCTTTGTCACCTT
>JAYTJL010000057.1:0-2478 GCA_043731125.1 Candidatus Saccharimonadota bacterium | reverse complement strand
GCCACGCTATAAAACTCCGCCTCCTCTTTTATTTTCTAACAAAATCTTACCACAAGATTACTGATTGCAGAAGAAGGAAGGACTATTTCAATATCCTATCTGAGCCTAAATATTAATTTCCAGCTAATTGGATGGCTTTGTCTTTTTGAGGGTCTACGCCAGTGGCTAAATTGGCATCGGTGTTCTTTATTTCTATATCAGGGCTGATGCCTTGCTTGTTAATATATTTACCAGACGGCGTATACCAATGGGCAACAGTAACTTTCAGCTCACTGCCATCTGCCAACTGTTTAACCTCCTGGACGCTTCCCTTACCAAAGCTTTTTTCACCAACTATCGTTGCAACTTTGTTGTCACGAAGCGCACCGGCAGTAATCTCACTAGCGCTAGCGCTACCGCCGTCTATAAGTACTATCGTCTTAATCCCTTTGAGTATGTTGCCACCACTTGCTAGTTTGGTATCAACAACTGTTTTACCGCGTTTTTGAATGACAACCGTCTGACCAGAGTCTAACCAAAGACTAGACACATCAACCGCGCCGCTCAAGTACCCACCTGGGTTACTACGCATGTCCAGTACTACACCTTTGACTTTGGCATCAACGAATTGCTGAGCCGCAGCGGCTGCTAATTCTTTGGTATCATTGGTGAATTGATTAATCTTCATGTATCCGACTCCATCGATTATTTCGGTTTTGACACTAGGCACTGTAATTTGTGTGCGGGTTATGGGCACCTCAATCGGGTTAGCTTGTCCTCTAACAACTGTAAGTTTGACGGTAGTATCGGCAGGGCCACGTATTTTACGAACTACCGCTGAGACACTCATACCCGTCGTGGGCTGACCATCAATAGCCGCTACAATGTCTTTGGGCTTTAGACCAGCCGCTTCGGCTGGATAGCCAGACAAAGGTGATACAACAATTATATTCTTATCATCATCCGTTCCTAGTTCGGCACCGATGCCAGTGAAACTCCCACTAAGCGCCTGGTTGAACTCTTTAGCATCTTTAACGTTAAAGTATTCTGTGTATGGGTCACCTGTGGCTCCCGCCAGACCTGTCTTAATACCATCCAGTAGTTTTTCGGTCTCAAGCTGGCCATCATAATTATCACGTAGTAGATCATAAATCTGCTCGACCGAAGAATAATCCAATTTGTAGGCTAGGTTCTGGTTGACTGAGGTGGTTTTATTAGTACCAATGCTAGCAAGGCTGAGGTTGCCGTTACCCACCATGACACCACCTAAAAATATAACTAGGGCAACTACGAAAAGTCCGCCTAGACGGACTGGTTTTTTTGCCAATATGCTTTTCTTTGCTCTCAAATGCTTGTGATTCTTGGTTTCTATCTCAGTACTCACCAGTCCCCCTTCAGGCTGTGTTATTGACGTGTTGTTACTGCCTATTATATCAAATTGCTTATGGTTTTGACAGGTATAACCTGGCTAAGGGAAGTGAATGAATAGCAAATTACCTGTGTTCATTTTAGGTACAAATGAATAGGTCCCTTGCCAGTCGTGGTTAAACTGACTAACGGCTATGGTACCGTCGCCGTGAACCGCTTCTACATACATTACATGCCCATAATATCCAGTGTTGCTTACAGCAACGTCGCCTACCCTGGGCGAGCTGTCAACTGGGATCCCAGCGGCAATTGCATTGTCATCCCATTGGTTAGCGTTTCCAATACCTCCCCAGTAAGGCATATACCTGCCAGATGCTGCGACTCGGTAAGCTGTCCAAGAGACACATTCCCTGTTGTACATACCCCAGGTGTCTACTATGCTGTCCATGGCGGCATTGCACCAATTTTGTGGGTAGATGTCACAGCGGCTATTTTGGATTATTGCCCCACCACCATAAATAGCGGCGTTTTGTATGGCTTGCAGTCGACGGAGTTCGTTAATTTTTGCTTGATTATCCTTAGTCTGGCCGTCGTATGCTGCTTTCTGACCTTCGGTGTATGCCAGCATCTGACTCTGCTGAGTTTGAGTGGCCTGGAGGAGTTGTTGTTGACTCTGCTGGTCTTTAATTATTATTTGCAATTGGTTTTGCTTTGTTTGCAGTCCTAATTTTAGGTCGTTAATTTTATCCAGGGTCGTTTTTACCTTGCTCTGAACAGAATTACGGTATTCGGCCTTGTTAACATACTCACTTAGGTCATCACTGCTGGCAAGAATTTCCAGCGTGGTCACCTGTCCCTCAAGATACATGGCTTTTATGTTCTTACCTAGTACATCTCTTTGGTGGTTGAGTTCAATTTCGGCTGCTTCAATTTTCTTTTGAAGTTCGTCACTGTCTTTTTGCGACGTGACGATAGCCTGCTGCAGTGAATCAAGTTTATTCTGGAGACGAGCAATTTCACCTTCGTAGGATGCGGCTACATCTGCAAGTTGCGCCGAAGCAGCCTGGTTGCTGGCATTCTGTGCCTGCAATTGGTTGATCTGTTCTTGGAACTGGTCTGCTAGAACACTGC
>JAYTJL010000056.1:0-26439 GCA_043731125.1 Candidatus Saccharimonadota bacterium | reverse complement strand
GTCGGAGTTTTGCCATTTTTTCTTGGTCATCAATGTTTTTGGCTAGACGCACAACTCCGCCAGTTGCACCAACTAGTTTTGTTAGTTGTTTCATGTATTTTTTTTGTTGCGACTCTTTATGGTCATCAAACTCTACAAATAAATGCAGTTGGGCTTCTGGTGTCTCAAGCAAGCTGCCAATTTGGTGGGGGGTTGATAGACCGGACATTTTCTATGGCAGCCCGGTTGACCATATCAAGTTGGCTGGGGCGCAGGGCAATAATTTTTGGTAGTAAGTCAGCTAAATCTGTTTGGTTGTAGAGGCTTACCATAGCCTGGGTAGTAAGTGGGTTGTGTGTGACGACTTTAAAAATAGCCTCGGTAATAATTCCAAGTGTGCCTTGAGAACCAATTATCAATGGGGTTAGGTCAAAACCTTCAGACGTCTTAACGTCAAAGATGTTATAGCCCGCGCTATTACGCCGAGCGTATTGTTTGGCGCGAGCGGTTTTGATAAGGTCGGCATTGTCTTCTAGCAGTACATCCAGCGTGCGGTATATCTCGCCTTCAAAATTTGCTTGACCCAATTTTTTACTGAGTTCTCTTTTGGAAAGTGGACCCGTCTCAATAACTTCTCCGTTGGCTAATACTACACGAAGAGACTGTGCGTATTTTCGGATTGATCCATATTTAATGGATTTTTCACCTGAGCAGTTGTTGGCTAGTCCGCCGCCAATTGTGGCGTAACTTTGCGAAACAGGGTAGGGTGGCAAGAAAAGGCCATGAGTATAAAGCGTCTGTTCTACCTTGTCGAAGGTTGCACCTGGTTCTAGCGTAATAACTTCTTTAGCCGGGTCTAACGCTAAAATGCGGTTCATGTGTGCGGTAAAACAAAGTATTATGCCACTGCCAATGGCCGCACCAGAAGTGTCACTGCCACCACCACGGGCGGTGAGAGGTACGACTTTGCCACGTTCTGCTAACTGCCAGCTAAAGCGGGCAGTCTTGCGAACATCATTTTCATTGCGTGGAAAAACAACTATGGCCGGAGCTAGCTGTAATATGCTGGCATCGGTTGCAAAGTGTTTTCGTACTTCTGCAGATGCCGTCACCTCACCCAGCAGATGTTCTTGTAGATAGTGTGCAACCTTACTCATTGATATCTCCCATTCCACTTAATAATATCAGAATAAATTGGCTACTGAACTTAGCTAGGATTCTTTACCTCGCAAATGGTGGACTTAACGGGGCATTTTTCGAACCCGTCAAGACACCTTAAAAAGGTGGTAGAGTGCAAGTTTGTGCCAGAGCTAGGTTCGATCATCATGCGACTGCGCTGTAAGCCGGTTTCGTACCTGTACCTCTAGTCCAAATTTAGTCTAACTTCACCTGAGCCCACAAGCAAAACTTGTGAGTTCGGGTGAAGCCTCAGGCCAGACGCGTTGAACGCGTCGGGCCTGGGCAATACAGGCTTGAGTCGTGGTTGACTCAGGTGCTGCGGACGAGGGCGTCCGACTCATCGAAGGGCTGGAAATTGCCACTGCGGCAGCGAACGACTCGATCCCAGTCGTTGCAGCGCATGTTGTCCAGCATGATCTGATGATCGCCGGGCAGTGCTGCCACCTGGTCGATGTCGAGGACCTCGCCGTCGATGTAGTAGGTGCAGCTGATGTTGCGTCGGTTGCTGGTTGTCTGGATGAGCGTCTCGCCGATCTCGACGACCGCCGAGACGATGTCGAAGTACGAGAACCCGAAGGCGCTATCGGCTGCTTCTCTACGTGCCTCGCGCTCAGGATTCCGGTCCGGCACCTCCATGTTCGACTCGTTCGAGACGATGAGTCCCGGGTAGAGATACGACACATAGGTGGTGGTGCTGACTCGAGCCTTGAGTACCTCCTCCATAGTAATCTTTCTCCTCGTCCCGCCGTGATGCGACTCGCAACGCGAGCGTGTGCATTTCTGAGCACACAAGATGAGGCTTCTCAGCTCTCATAAGCAGAAGAGTCTCACCTTGTGTAAAAAGCCTGTTTGTCGAAAAACATCTTCGGAGCAATAATGCTCAACAAAGCTAGGCTTATTTTACCACTTATTATCCAAAAAGGCAATACTCAGAACCATACTGGTCCTTGAACCAAAAACAGCCCTTTCGGGCTGCATAGTGTCGCATATTTTGTTGTATTTGCGAAAAAACCGAACAGAATATCACTACCCCAGAGAAGTTAGTAACAAAAAACACTTGGTGGGCGAAAGAGGACTTGAACCTCCACGGGGTTGCCCCCACTAGCTCCTGAAGCTAGCGCGTCTACCAATTCCGCCATTCGCCCATTCTAAGCCAACAGTTGTAATTGTACTAGAATCGAAGTAGTTTTTGCCAGAGAGTTGGGTCTTTGGGTGGGTGGGCCAGTGTGAGGTAGATTGGAGCTGAGTATAGGTTGTCAGTAGTAAAATATCCTACGCTGGTTGGTTGGTTGACAGGATGTACTTCAACAAAACGATAATTTAGGGTAGAGCCATTCCAAACTAGAAAATTATTGTCTTGGCTGACTATAATATCGATTTTCTCTCCTACTTTAGATGTATATGTACCAACTTTTGTGCTCTTTTTTATTGGGTTTACACTGCGGAAGTTAGCGTCCATCGACTTAATGCTTTTTTTGGAATCTGCAATGGCTTGATTGCGCGAGGGTGCACCCAAAACAGCTCCTATCACTTGCACAGTCTTGCCATCAATTTGGCGGTTGGCTGCAAAAACAAAACAACCGCCAGCCGCTTCGGTACTGCCTGTCTTAACACCAACTACACCTTCTTCTCCTAACAACCAATTAACGTTGTTAATTGTTCCGGCAACAGGAACAACAGCAGTGGGTTTGGCAACAATCTCGGCAAGGGTTGGGTTTTGCACCACTTTCGAAGCAATTGTTAACATATCCTTAGCAGTTGAAACAGTATCGTCTGAAAAACCACTAGCATCAGATACGCTTGTTTGCGACGCTCCAAGTTTTTTAACCATCTCACCTGCATACTTTGTGTAAGCTTCTTGGCTACCAAAAGCCCAGCGTGCGAGAGTCTCCGCCATGTTATTACCAGAAGGAAGCAACATGGCAGTTAGTGCGTCGTACTGACTAATTTTTTCTCCGGCTGCTACTTTAACTACCGACCCATCGTTTATAAAGTGCTGTTCAAAATAACTAACGTCTGTAGCATCTAAAGTAATAGTCTCACCGGTAGTGCCCGGAGTCATTGGCTTTTTCATCAAAACGGCCAGGGCCGTAATGAGTTTGGCTGTACTAGCAGTAGGCACTTGATTTTGTGTACCGTTAGTACCTAAAAGACCATAACCAACAGCACCAACGGCCGATTGACCATAACTAGGGTAGGTAACGTTGGCAGATATATTATCTTTGAAGGTAAAGCCATTAACTTCATACTTTGGGGCTGGAAAAGGACGATGGAACTGAAAAATTCCCAAACCAATGACAGTGAGTAGAATTAATGGTATAAAAAGCTTCTTTTTTCCAATCATGCTAAGTTTATAATATGCTATAATTAACAGTAGTAAAAGGAAGGGATGTATTGTAATGACACTTTGGATCGTTCTCGGAATTGTTGGACTGCTCGCAGTTTCACTTATTTTTATCTATAACAGTTTAGTGCGAGCAAAGGTGCGCACCGAAGAAGCGTGGAGTGACATAACGGTTCAACTAAAACGCCGTCTAGACCTTATCCCCAACCTTATTGAATCAGTAAAGGGCTATGCCAAGCACGAAAAGACAGTTTTTGAAAACGTCACTAAAGAACGTGCAAATGTTTTGAATGCCCAAGGTCCGGCAGAGACAGCCAAAGCTGACAACATGTTTGAATCTGCTTTGAAGAGCTTGTTTGCAGTTGCAGAAGCCTACCCCGCACTTCGAGCAACTGAAAATTTCCAACAGTTGCAAGCTGAACTAGTTGATACTGAAGATAAAATTCAAGCCTCTCGCCGATTTTATAACGGTGCCGTAAGGGACTTAAATACAAAAATTCAAACTTTCCCAACTAATTTAATAGCTGGCGTGTTGGGCTTTAAAATTCGTGAATTCTTTGAAGTTGATGAAGCCGAAGCAGAAGAAGTCAAAAAACCCGTTGAAGTAGACTTTGATTCCAAGAAAAAATAACCATACACCACATAAACAACTTCAGGACTAGAGAGTAGAGTATGTACGAGCAAATAGCTTCAAATAAACGAAGAACTTTTGTATTGCAACTAAGTTTTATCGTGCTCATTTGGGGACTGGCCTATGTCATATCTAAGGCTACGGGACGGCCTGGCATGTTGTTTATGATTGGCGTGTTTTCATTGCTTTACTCTGTTTTTTCATATTTCGCTGGTAGCAAGATGGCTATTGCTGTCAACAAAGCCAGAGAAATTCAAAAAAAAGACGACCCCAGATATTGGCGAATAGTTGAAAATTTAGCTATCACTGAAGGCATGCCAATGCCGAAAGTCTATATCATGGATGATCCAGCTCCGAATGCTTTTGCCACCGGCAGAGACCCAAAGCATGGTGTTGTGTGTGCCACCACTGGCCTACTGTCTATGATGGATGACAACGAGTTAGAGGGTGTAATGGCTCACGAACTCGGTCACATCAAGAATTACGACATCCGGGTGAATACAATTGCCTTTGCTTTGGTCGGGATTGTATCGATGATCGCTGATTTTTTTATACACATATCTTTCTGGGGCGGAGGCAACAGAGACAGTAATAATTCTATATTTGCTGTAGTTGCCATACTTGCAGCCATAATTGCGCCAATAGCCGCAAGTATGATTCAGCTAGCAATTAGTCGTAGACGAGAGTTTTTGGCGGATGCCACTGGTGCGTTAACTACTCGCTATCCTGAAGGCCTAGCCAGTGCACTCGAAAAAATTAGTGCCCATGGTAGCGCTCTGCGTCGTCAAAATACATCTACAGCCCATATGTTCTTCGCTAGTCCATTAAAAGGCAGGAGTTTTATGAGCCTTTTTAGCACCCACCCACCAGTTGAAGACCGCATTAAGAACCTGCGTGAGATGAAACTGTAGGACTGTTGGTGGTCCGATCGGAATTAAAGAATAACGGTTGCACAGTGGATTTTCAGATATAATACAGTTATGGCAAAAAAGGGAAATGTAGCGAAGCAGACTAAGCCAAATTTGAAAAAGTACCCTGTGAGGACGAAACAACTTACTCGTGCTGAAAAAAATCAAAAATCAAAAAAAGAAATCAGTAAAAGAGGTCCGCTTAACGGCAGTTTTGTACTTACAAAAAATTCTGTGCTGACGATTCGAGCGCATTGGAAGGTGCTTCTCGGCATAGTATTTGTATACCTTATCTTGAATATTATTTTTGCCAGTGGCATTAGTAGCCTCGGCAGTGCAGTAGAAAATATAAAGTTAAACTTAGAAGGTTCTGATAATGGTGGGTCCTTGGTAGCAGCGTTTAATGGTTTTGGTACTCTGATTGCATCTGCTGGTACGTCATCTTCTTCTACTGGGTCTGTGTTGCAGACTGTACTGGTGATACTTGAAAGCCTGATAATAATTTGGGCATTGCGCCACTTGATGGCGGGTAAACAAATAAGTGTCAAGCAGGCCTACTATAATGCTACCGCTCCATTAGTTCCATTTATATTAGTGTTACTTGTACTTTTACTTCAATTCTTGCCTCTTCTCTTAGGTACTGCAGTGGTTGCTGCAATTCTTGGGGCCGTTTTTGTTAGTGGTGGAGCTATAGCTGTAGCAATTTTTGCCGGGTTCTTTGCACTTTTTGGTGGTTGGACCTTCTACATGATAAGTAGCTCACTCTTTGCTGTGTACATAGTTACATTACCTGAAATGGAACCGAGGCGGGCACTACGTTCGGCAAAGAATTTGGTTAAATTCCGTCGCTGGCAAATAATGCGAAAGTTATTATTCTTACCAATAGCTATCTTCGTAACAATGGCTCTAGTAGTCGTACCTCTTATAATGTTCGCCACATTTTTAGTGGCCCCAGTATTTTTTGGGCTTGGTATGTTAGCATTGTTGTTTGCCCACACCTATCTCTACACCCTGTATAGGAATCTTTTGGAATGAGTGGCAGTGCTGCCAGTCGTTCGAAAAAACTCAGGGAGCTAATTAACGATTATCGATATAACTACCATGTGCTCGACAAATCAACTATGTCCGAAGAAGCAGCCGACAGCCTCAAACGAGAACTTGGTTCTCTAGAAGCCGAGCACCCCCAACTAATCACTGCTGATTCACCAACTCAACGGGTTGCAGGCGCAGCGCTACCCAGTTTTTCTCAAATTCGCCACAGTAGTCGAATGCTGAGTCTCAATGACGTTTTTGATGAAGCCGAAATGTTGGCGTGGGAAATTCGTATTAAAAAGTTATTAGCAGTAAATACCTCCCTGGAATATTTTGCCGATATAAAAATGGACGGTCTTGCTTGCGCGCTTGTCTACCAAGACGGACTCTTGGTGCAGGCAGTGACCCGCGGTGATGGGTTCGTAGGAGAGGACGTAACCGCTAATGTGCGAACTATAGAATCGGTCCCACTGAGACTACGTGTGGAAGGATCATCAATTCACAAATTTGCCGAGGGGCGAACGGAAATCCGGGGCGAAATCGTAATGTATAAAAAGGATTTTGAAAAATTAAACAAAGTTCAAGAGGTTGCCGGAAAGCCGCTTTTTGCTAATCCTCGCAATACCGCCGCTGGTACTATTCGTCAGTTGGATCCGCGCCTGGTGGCAGTGCGCCCTCTACATTTTCACGCCTACGACCTGATACGCGAAAACCCATCTGAAGTACCAAGCTACTGTTTTGCTTATACAACCCTCAGGGACTTGGGAGTGATGGCTAATGTCATAGCTAGTACATTCAAATCGATTAATGATGTTTTGAAGTTTGCGCAAACATGGGAAACCAAGCGTACAGATCTGCCTTTCAACACAGATGGACTGGTAGTAAAAGTAAATGACAGGAGTGTTTATTCTCAGCTTGGCGTTGTGGGTAAGGCACCGCGAGGTGCAGTTGCCTATAAATACGCAGCCGAACAAGCCACCACAAAGCTAAAAGACATATTTATTAGCATTGGCCGGACAGGTGCAGCCACGCCGGTAGCCATGTTAGAGCCGGTACGCATTGCTGGCAGTCTGGTGCAAATGGCAACACTACACAACGCGGGTGAAATTTTACGCAAGGATGTGAGAGTGGGTGATACGGTGATTGTCCAAAAAGCCGGTGACATTATCCCGGAGGTGTTGGAGCCGCTTACTAAACTTCGCGACGGTAGCGAAAAGAAATTTGTGATGCCTATTGTCTGTCCGGACTGCGAGACTAAACTCGTCAAAAAAGCCGAAGATGCTGTTTGGCGTTGCCCTAACAATAATTGCCCTAGCCGTGTCTGGAAACACATCCAGCACTATGCTTCTAAGGGCGCACTAGACATAGAAGGCCTGGGCGAGAAGAATGTTATAGCACTGGTGGACGCTGGGCTTGTAAAGGATTCGGCTGATATTTACACGGTTAAAAAAGAAGACTTACTAAAACTTGATCGGTTTGCAGATGTTAGTGCCAGCAAGCTTATCGATGCGATCGCCAACAAAAAAGCTCCGCCACTGCACAAATTTATTTTCGGTCTTGGCATACGGCATGTAGGCGAACAAACTGCCATAGACCTAGCCAACACTTTTAAAAAACTCGACTTGTTAAGTGATTCGACCGTCGATACCCTTCTAGAAATAGAAAATATTGGTGAAGTCGTGGCTGAGAGTATTGTCGCCTGGTTTGCTGACCCGCAAAATGTTAAATTGCTGAATAAGTTTGACAAGTTTGGTGTAGTGCCACAGATGGCCGATACATCTGAAGGGCCGCTAGCGGGTAAGAAGTTTGTAATTACTGGCTCACTCTCTCAGATGAGCCGAGACGAAGCGGCGGAAAAGATCCGCGCACAAGGTGGCACGTTCCAAAGTAGTGTCGGCAAAGACACTGACTACTTAGTAGTCGGCGTCAGTGTAGGCGCATCAAAGTTAGAAAAAGCTAAAAATCTGGGGACCAATCAAATCTCCGAAACCGATTTATTGGATATTCTAAAATGACAAACCAACTAGCCATCGAAAAAACCGCGAAATATATGCAGGTAAAATTTGAGGGTGAAGGGTCTGGGCATGATTGGTGGCACATCTACCGTGTCTGGCAACTTGCCAAGCACATAGCCTCTAAAGAAAAAGGTGCTGATATGTTGGTGGTGGAACTAGCTGCATTGTTGCACGATATTGCCGATCATAAATTTCACGGCGGTGATACTGAAATCGGTGCTATCGAAACTTCAAAATGGCTACGGTCTTTAAAAGTTGACCAACAAATTATTGACCAGGTCGCGGATATCGTTAGGCATATTTCGTTTAAATCGGCCAAAGTTAAGAATCAGCTTTCAACCTTGGAAGGTTATATTGTCCATGACGCAGATAAGCTTGATGCCATAGGGGCAATAGGAATTGCCAGGGTTTTTAGTTATGGTGGGGCACGCGGACGAGTCATTTACAACCCCGACCAACCGCATATTGAGCCTTACAAATTCGAAGAAGGGAAACAGCATAGTTCTTCTGCGGTTCATCATTTTTATGAAAAACTTTTTTTGTTGAAAGACCGAATGTTTACTACAACTGGTCGGCAGATGGCTGAAGAAAGGCATGAATTTATGGAGGTATATCTGGAGCAGTTTTATAAAGAGTGGGACGGGAAAAAATAACAATTTCTGGCTGAACTTTGTGCTTCGCGCAGCCCACCCTTGGGCCCGAGCGAGTTTTCACTTTTGCAAACCGTTTTTATTATTATTTTCGCCCAGCTGTAACTTCTTTTAGAAGCCAGCCGAGAGCCCGGTTTGCGCGAAGCTCCCCTACATTACACGCTAATGCTTATCTACTGTCAATCATTTGTGATAGGATGATCCTTTCACAAAAACGGGGGGTTATAATAGGAGTATGCCCAATCCGGATTTAACACGAGAAACAAAGAAGAACCTAATTCACATTATTGAGGCGTCGGTGGGCAGTAAGATGTTCCAGCATATTTATGTTACGGATAAAGACAGTAAAGAATTTGATGCAACTAATGATGGCGATAAATCATGTGCCTACCACACATCTGGGGTACTCACACTTGTTGGGATGATAGATCGGCCGCACGCCACAGTAACCACCACACTAACGAAAATGGCTGAGGCCGGCTGGGTAGAGTCGAAAGAACCAATTCTTGGGTGTGTAGTTTTGTGGCCAGAAGGAAATTGCGGGCTAGAACATACTGGGTTTTATTTGGGAGAAGATAAATACGTCAGCAACTCGTCTTATGAGAAAGTTCCTGCGTTGCACAGCAAAGCCTTAAAAGACGGCCGCGAGCCTGTAGGGTACTTTACTCACCGTGAATTGAAAAGATAATCTAGATAAATCTTGTGAAGCATACCGGATTCGAACCGGTACCTATCGCCGCGCCGACCGCTCTAGTTCAGCGAACCTAAAAAGTGGTGGTGGAGTCGGGGAGAATCGAACTCCCATCTCATCCATGCCATGGATACATACTAGCCATTATACGACGACCCCGTGTATTTTTAAGTTCGTTACTGTCTCTTCGCCTGTCTCCGTGATGAATTTGTTGCTCTCGTGGTGGCGGACGCCAATGCCCCCGAGCTAACGGATAGATTATACCTAATTATATCTGTTAATTCCAGCATACGTTGTATTCTAGAAGTGTATGAGACTAAATGTATTTCTGGCACGGTCAGGAGTAGCTTCCCGACGAGGGGCTGATGAGATGATTAAATCTGGGCGCGTGAGCGTGAATGGCAGAACGGGCCAACTGAATTCAGAAGTTACAGGGCAAGACGATGTTTGGATGGACGGACAAAAGATAATCCTTCAGAGCTACAGATATATATTGCTCTACAAGCCCGCTGGGTATGTTACAACCCTGAAAGATCCGCAGGGGCGCAATAAAGTGACCGATCTTATTAAAATTCCCCAGCGAGTTGTACCGGTAGGGCGACTGGATTATGACACAACGGGAGTGTTGCTACTGACTAACGACGGTGATGTTGCCAATTCGCTAATGCACCCACGCCGAGAAGTAGACAAAGTATACGAAGTCGAGGTGGACGGAGTGGTAACACCTAAAATACTTAACTTGTTAAGTATTGGTGTAGAAATCGATGGTAAACTGTCGGCGCCAGCTAAGGCAAGGCAAACTGGGATGAAAAAGTTGCAACTAACTATTCACGAGGGTCGCAAACACCAAGTAAAGAAAATGTGTCTAGCAGTTGGACTAACCGTAACTAAACTTCACCGATCTAAATATGCAGACCTTGTTCTGACTGGTTTAGTTCCTGGACAATGGCGCGATCTTACTTCTGAAGAAGTGAAAAACATTCGTAAAGTGTTAAAATAAGACCGAATGAGAGGGAATGATTGGCTGGTAAAATTGTGGAGGAAATCATCTAAGTCTAATCGTTGGCTGAGTCTTGCATTCTTAGTGTTGCTGGGCATATGTTTAGTTGGGATATACTGGTTTAACGCAGTCTACCAGGACACGTCCCGGACATTCTGGGCAATGGTAGGTAATAATTTAACAACTGCGAGTGTAGTAAAAAAAACCTCTCAACAAAACCAAAGCGTGGTAGTAGATTCTTATAACCAACTTACTTTTAACGGACGTCCCGTACTACTTTCACTCCGACAGGTGACGGATAGTTCGACCAAACCGAATTCAAAGCTCACCCTCGAAGCCATAGGAACAGAAAAGGCAGATTTTCAGCGCTACTCCGAGATTGTTAGACCATCGCCGAACGGAAAACTTATTGATTATTCGCAGGTTTACGGCATTTGGTTGAAGACTTCGACTGAGGACAGACCAGCTACGCTACTAGTAAATAGTTTATTTGGCCCAGTAATATTTGGGCAGCTAAATTATGCTCAGCGTATGCAGCTGGAGGAGATGCTTCGGAAGGCGTACCAACCAACATATGCTGGGCGAACCAACATTGACGGCAGGCTAGTGTACAAGTACAGCGTAAAAGTTAACATGCGCGCATACACGAAAGTCGTCCAACGCTACATAGACCTAATTGGTTTTAAGGGCAACAGTGTTTCTCCAGAGAGCATTCCAAAAGACAAATCATCTAACCTTACTATGAATGTTGATGTAAAATCTCGATATTTGGTAAAAATTGTTAACAACTCCAACGCTGGTGCCAAGGAAGATATTATGTCTTATGGCATCAGAAAAGAAGTATTGCCACCCTCCAGAATTTCAACTGTAGCCGACTTACAAAAAGCCATCCAGTCCGCGTCGCAATAAACATTTGTTTTGAGATGATCAGGGGAGTATAGTACCTGCTTAGCACAAGCAAATAAAAAAATGCAGCCTGAAAATCAAAACCCTGTTCCGCCTCCAAAGAACAAAGTACCATTCGGTGGGCAAAATCAACCGTTCTTTCACAACACCCTGGTGACACCAACAGAAGTAACACCTGCTCAGCAACCACAACCTTTTGAACCGTCTCAGACCGTAGCACCACAGCCTAGCTTGGGTTCGACACCCTCTGTCCCCAGTTCTAGTGATGGTTTTCAGATGCCAACAGCACCAGCCGTATTACAGTCGGAACCTCAAGGCTATATGCAGAGTCACTCCCAGCAACAAGGCAACAATGGAGGTTCTGGCAAGAAGAAAAAGGGCTTCCTGCTCACAGCACTATCACTCTTGGTCTTGATTGGTGGTGTATGCACGGCTGTATTTCTTCTAATGAACAATACTGATCCTGACAAACTTTTTAATACTATGATTAACAATTCACTCTCGGTTACGTCCTACCGTCAATTATCAACCGAAAAAGACTCGGACGGTACACTTTATTCAAAGACCGACATCAAGGTGGACTTAGCTGATATTAAAAATCCTAAGTCTAGTGCTGTGTATACATTCGATGAAATAAGTACCGAATTGCCTTCAAAAATTGAGACCTACGGGGGTAATAATTCTTATCTGAGAGTTAGCACAAAAGACCCAGAAAGTTTTGGAATTGATCCAAAATACACTGACAAATGGATAAAAATTGATACCAAGGCTAGTATTGAGGACGGATCTTTGTCTCATTACTTTGCGGTTTTTGCAGATGCTAAAACAAATTTATTTGGTCACTTTGCTATGGGCAATTATTCTGACAATCAAAGGCAAGAACTGGCCAACTTTATAGTGAGCAGCAAGGTATATGATTATGACAGAACGCAAGTATCCACTGAAGTACTAAATGGCAACACTGTGCTGGTATATAAAGCTACGATTAACCAAGCTAAATTAACAGAACTAAACGAAAAGATTGCCAAGATAGTTGGAGTAGACAAAGATAGCCTGGCTCTATTTTCATTGCAGGGACTTAGTGAAGTAAGTACTGCTAAAATGTATGTTGATAGCAAAAAAGCGGTACTAGTAAAGGTGGTCGCAGAAACAGATGTTGGTACCATCGAGAATGTATATTCAGAACATGGGACAACTGTACTGCCAGAAGAACCAAAATCGGAAGCTGATTCTAAGGATGCCTTCAAGCTAGATGATCTTTTAAGCATTGATGAAGATACACAGTCGAATGATACTGAACGAAAAACTGACATTAACGTCATAGCTTCTCAGCTTGAAGCTTATTACGCTCAAAATGGTCGCTATCCCACTCTTGCAAACTTGAATGATCCTGAATTCCGAGTTTCAAATATGCAAGGGCTGGAAATTGAAGCACTGCAAGACCCTGACGGCAGTGATTCAATGATTACTGCGTCTCCAGTGGCCCACTCGTACGCCTACGTTACGACTCCTGCAGGATGTGATAATGGTGGCGGTGGGGACTGTGTGCAATATACAATCACGGCCACTCTTGATGATGGTGGTACGTATGTCAAACAAAGCCTGAATTAGCCCTCAACTCTTGTATACTAGTGCTTATGCAAGTTGTAGTTGATGGATTATTGACTAACTATCAAAAAACAGGCAATGGTTCTGTAATTTTACTGTTGCATGGTTGGGGTGACGATTGCCGTACATTTGCAAAACTTACATCTGTATTATCAACGCATTACACAGTAATAGCGCTCGATTTGCCTGGCTTTGGCGGCAGTCAGTCTCCCTCTGTGCCATGGGGAATTAACGAATATACTATTTTTGTTAAATCATTTCTGGCAAAGATAACAATTAATAAAGTATATGTAGTTATTGGGCATTCTTTTGGTGGCGCAATTGCTGGATATGGAGTAGGTAATAAGAATTTATTACCTAAAAAACTAGTTCTAATAGCGGCATCGGGTGTTCGAGTAAAAAGCACTCTCAGAAAGAATACGTTAAGGACGGCCTCAAAAATAGCAAAAGTTCCTCTGTATGTTTTGCCCACGCATAAAGCTCAGGCTATAAAACTAAAGCTATACGGAAAAATTGGTTCTGACTTTTTGTTGATTCCGAACATGAGAGAAACTTTTAAAAAAGTTGTTAGTGAAGATATTAGACATGTAACTAAGAACATTAAGATACCGTCACTCTTGATTTACGGGCAGAAAGACCATGAAGCACCACCAAATCAGGGGCGTCTATTAGCGGATTCTATACCTGGTTCTAACTTTATTATCATAGAAGATGTAGGTCACTTTATTCACCGGGACAGTGATGAGGCTGTTGAGAGAATTGTTAAATTTGTAGAGATTAAAAGTTAATGTTCAGTATTATATTAGCTGTTTTTACTCCAAAGTTCACTGAGACAGCAGTATATATGTTGCAGACCTGCGAATATCAAGCTATTCCATATTTAAAATGGCTGTGGTCGACTAATGATTTCAGAAAGGTTATGTATCGGAGGACGTTGAACAAAACTCGCAAAGCACGTATGCTCCTAACCTTCATGAGGGCAGGGATTATTTTGCAGACTCTAGTGGCAGTAGGATTAATTGTATATGCCTCTGATAACGACGCGGGTGAGTTGTATATAATTGCGGGGTCATTGGTAATGATATCTTCGGTGCTGTGGGCGAATTTATTGGTTGTTCCGATTTTAGTTGCGAGATATCTAGTAGTAAAACCACAATCAGCAATTTTAGTCTGGAAGACGCGTAATATACTTACTAACCATCCAGGTGTAAAAATTGCAGTGGCAGGTAGCTATGGCAAAACAACAGTAAAAGAAATTCTACTAACTGTACTGTCAGAGGGTAGAAATGTTGCGGCTACACCAGCGAATAAGAATGTAGCCATAAGTCATGCCAAATTTGCCCAAGGTCTAAAAGGGGATGAGGATGTAATAATAATTGAATATGGGGAGGGCAAACCCGGAGATGTTATTAAGTTTGCGCGCGCCACTAAGCCAAACATTGGTGTTATTACAGGCCTAGCTCCGGCACATCTAGACAGGTACAAAACTCTAAAGGCGACTGGAGGCGACATATTCTCATTAGCAGATTACCTCTCTGATAATGTGGTTTATGTTAATGGCGATTCCAGTTCACTAAATGGATTTATAAAAAAATCTCACATTGTGTACGATGCTTCGGGCTTAGATGGTTGGAAGGTTGGCAACGTTAAATCAGATATTGAAGGGCTTAATTTTACACTTAAAAAAGGAACAACGTCGCTCAACATAAAATCTCATTTGGTAGGCCAACATCAGTTAGGCGCTCTATCGTTGGCGGCCGTTATTGCCCATAAACTCGGATTATCAAAGGCTGAAATTGAAAAGGGAGCTGCAAAAACCAAGCCGTTTGAGCATAGGATGAAGCCAATCTCGGTATCTGGAGGGTGGCTAATTGATGATAGCTACAACGGCAATATTGAAGGAATAAAAGCAGGGTTAGAACTACTGAAAGAACTAAGCGCAATGCGCAAGGTGTATATAACACCGGGGTTGGTAGATCAGGGTATAGATAGTCCAGCAATTCATAAAACTCTGGGTAGACTCATAGCTAAGGCAAATCCAGATGTTGTGGTGCTAATTAAACACACTGTAACTGACGATATTTTGCAGGGTATTAAAGATGGAGAGTACAAAGGCCAGGTACGGATTGAAGATGATCCGCTAGATTTTTACACTAATATCAACCACTTTATTGCAAAGGGTGACCTAGTACTAATGCAGAACGATTGGCCGGACAATTACAATTAATCATTACTAATTGTATAATTGAGTTAAATGAAAACTATTGCAGTAATATTTGGTGGTAAATCTACAGAGCATGATGTTTCCGTTGTTACGGCACTTGCTAGTGTCATTAAACCTTTGGAGCTAACTCGCAAGTATAAGGTTGAGGCGGTATATATATCAAAAAACGGAATCTGGTACTGGGACGAAAAATTAAAAAACATTGGATTATATAGAAGTGGTGATATTGAAGAATTTATGCAGAAGGCTCCAAAAGTACACCTTCTGTTTGATAACGGGCTAACACTGGTAAAATCTAGTCAGTTTGCTGGGCGTAAAATGTATAAAAAAATTGATGTTGTGTTTCCGGCTATGCATGGGACTCACGGAGAAGACGGCGAGCTTATGGGCTTATTAGAAATTGCAACTGTGGCGTATGTTGGCTGTAATATGCCAGCCAGTGCGCTTGCTATGGATAAGGTTCTTGCCAAACAGGTTACCAGTGAGTGTGGTATAGAAAGCACTCCCTGGACTTGGTTTTATTCACGAGATTTACCCAGAGGCTATAAAGAAATTCTTAAAAATGCCGAATCATTAAAATATCCACTGTTTGTTAAGCCTGCACATCTGGGCTCTAGCATTGGAATTTCCAAAGTTGATAGTAAAAACGGTCTGATGAATGCGCTAGAAGTTGCCGCTCATTACGACGATAAAGTAATTGTAGAGCAAGGCGTTGCTAATCTTATTGAAGTTACATTGCCGATAATGGGGAACGAAGACCCTATACCTGCACTCCTTGAAAAACCGTTAACTAAACCAGAAGATTTCTTTGATTTTGATACCAAATATATGCAGGGCGGAAAAAAAGTAAAATCCGGCAAAGAATCTGGTGCCCAGGGTTATAGCGAAATACCTGCTGATCTACCAAAGGCCTTATACGATAAGGCAGAGAGGGTTGGTTTAGACGTGTATTCTGCGCTAGGCTGTTCTGGGACTGCAAGAGTAGATCTGCTGATAGATACTAAAACCAACAAAATATTTTTTAACGAAGTTAATCCACTTCCAGGTGGACTCTATAGTCATAATTGGAACAAAGCCGGAGTATCTAATGTGGATCTAGTAGAAAAATTAGTTGATCTAGCTTTTGAGCGTTTTGAAACAAAGCAGAGTCTTGCCACTAGTTTTAATACCAATTATCTAAAACAGTTCTAGACCGTGGATGACCTAGACCTTACACCAATAACTGATCATGCAAATGTTGTTGTGGATCTGCGATATTCTACAAGTAACAATGTTCTTGGTAAACGTATCGCCTCCCAGCTTGCACCTCTGGCGACAGCAGAAGTTGCTGAGGCATTGGGTGTTATTGCTGACCGTTTGAAATTACAAGGGCTTCAGCTTGTGGTCTGGGACGCATATCGGACGGTAGATACCCAAGGGTACTTAAAGAAGCTTGTGGATGACGAGAGGTATGTTTCAGGTAGGTCTAACCACTTGAAGGGCTTAGCTGTGGACGTGACTTTGGCGGATAAAAACGGAAAGTACTTAGATATGGGGACTGATTTTGATGATTTTACAGATAGAGCAAACTCAAACTACGCCAAATTAAATGCTGTTCAAACACAAAACCGTAAAACACTAAAAGAAGCTTTGGAAAGAGCAGGTTTTAAGCAATGGGAGTTTGAATGGTGGCATTTTGATTATCCGGCTAACAGGGTTTAATCTCTGTTACAATGAAACAGAAGATGAAGCGGTATAATCCTCAGGAAATTGAGCCAAAATGGCAAAAAAAATGGGCAGACGATGGTCTATACAAAACAGACATGTCTGCAGCTGCCAACAAGCACTACATTATTCCAATGTTGCCATATCCTTCTGGTGATCTGCATATTGGGCATTGGTACAACTTTGCGCCAACTGATACAGTAGCCCGCTATCGGCGGATGCAAGGTCATAATGTTCTAAGCACGATTGGTTTTGACGCTTTTGGCTTGCCTGCAGAAAATGCAGCAATAAAACGCGGAATACAGCCAGCTGTTTGGACACATCAAAATATTGAGTCTATGACCAAGCAAATCAACCAGATTGGCGCTAGCTATGATTGGGATCATAGTTTGGCCACTTGTGATCCTAGTTATTACCGCTGGAACCAGTGGCTGTTTTTACAGCTTTATAAGCACGGGTTGGCGTACAAAGCCAAATCAATTGTAAATTGGTGTCCTAAAGACCAAACGGTACTAGCCAACGAACAAGTTGTTGGTGATGATAATGTGTGTGAACGCTGTGGCACACCCGTAGTGCAAAAAGAAATGGAACAGTGGTTCTTTAAGATTACTGATTTTGCCGATAGGTTACTGGATGACCTAGATAGCGTTGAGTGGCCTAGCAAAGTTAAAACTATGCAAGCTAATTGGATAGGTAAGAGTACAGGCGCGTTGATAGAATTCAATGTAGAAGACTCAGAAGAAAAGATAGAGGTATTTACCACGAGGCCGGACACAATTTACGGTGCAACTTATATGGTGGTAGCGCCGGAGCATAAAATACTTGACTTGTTAAGTATTTCTGACGAAGTAAAAAAATACATTGAACAAACAACCCATAAGACCGAGCTAGAACGCAAAGAAGGTGAAAAAGATAAAACAGGAGTCTTTACTGGCGCTTACGCCATAAACCCAGCTACCAATGAAAAAATTCCAATCTGGGTGGCTGACTATGTACTGATGGGCTATGGAGCGGGCGCAATTATGGCTGTCCCGGCACACGACGAGCGTGACTGGGGCTTCGCTCGGGAATTCAATCTAACCATTAAAAGAGTTATTGATCCCGATGACGATAGTCCTGAACTGACCCATGCACCTGTGCCTGAGACGAGCGAACCGCCGAGCCTAGAAAAAACCCGAGAAGCTAAAAAAGTAGCCATACAAAACACTAGTATGTATTTCACGAGTCAAGGAACGATGATTAACTCCGGAAAATATGATGGTATGCGTTCAAACGTTGCTCGCGAGAAGATGATAGTGGAATTTGGCAAAGAACAAACAAACTATAAACTGCGAGACTGGCTGATAAGCCGGCAGAGATATTGGGGTACGCCAATACCTATTATTTACTGCGAGGGTTGTGGCACGGTGCCAGTGCCAGAAAAAGACTTGCCAGTCATTTTGCCAGAAGATGTAGAGTTTGAACTTTCGGGCCAGTCTCCTCTGGGTAGCCGGCCGGATTTTGTTAATACCAAATGCCCTAAGTGCGGAGGTGATGCCATGCGTGAGACCGACACCATGGACACCTTCGTTTGCAGTAGTTGGTATTTCCTAAGATATTTGGACAATAAGAACGATAAAGAACCATTTAGTCTGGACGTTATTAACAAATGGGCGCCGCTTGATCATTACATTGGGGGAGTTGAACACGCCATATTGCATCTCCTGTATGCCCGTTTTATTACCAAGTTTTTGCATGATAATTATGGCTTAGGGTTTGAAGAACCATTTAAGAAACTTACCAACCAAGGAATAATCTTGGGTCCTGATGGGCAAAAAATGAGCAAAAGCCGTGGTAATGTAGTAAGCCCGGACGAACAGGTTAATAGCTACGGAACAGACAGCCTGCGCTTATATTTGATGTTTATGGGTCCATACGAACTTGGCGGGCCATATAGTATGGGCGGTATAACCGGTACCAGGCGATTTTTAGAGCGAGTTTGGTCTCTTATCTTTGAATATAAAGAGTCTACGGACGAGGCTGAGGGAGTTGACGATCAAGAAAAGTACAGCAATGAACTAAAGTTCCACCTGCACAGCACAATAAAGAAAGTTACTGAAGACTTAGAGTCATTGAGCTTTAACACTGCAATCTCAACATTAATGAGCTTTACTAACCAGCTATATGGACTTAAGGGAGTATTACCCTTCAGCGCCGTGAACATTATCTGGAAAGAGACCATTGAAGACTTAGTCATATTATTAGCACCATTGGCACCTCATATATCAGAGGAAATGTGGCAGGAGCTGGGTGGCTCAGAGTCAGTGCATAAAAAATCTTGGCCGCTATGGTCTGACCGATATTTAGACGGTAGAAATAAAACAATTGCTGTGATGATTAATGGAAAAACCAGAGCTACATTTGATCTTAATCCTGATAGCTATAGCGAAAATGAAATAATTGAGGTAGCCAAGAATGCTCCAAGAGCTAAAGAATATCTAAAAAATAAACAAATTAAAAAAGCGATTTATGTGCCTGGGCGGTTAGTCAGTTTGGTAACAGATTAGAATATTGAAATTTAACCTGTTTTAGTCTACAATTACACCTAAGTTGTAATTAAGAGTTCGAAAAAAGTAAGGAGTCATTTTAGTAATGGGGAAGCCCAAGAAACGAACAAGCCCAAGACGGACTGGAACACGCCGGTCACATCTAGTGTTAAAGCTAGCCCGACAAGTTAACGGGACTAGTCCTATTAAAGTGCGAACCACCAAAAACGAATCAGGCGCAAAAGCCAAAACAGCTCAGACTAAATAAACAGTCTAGGCTATACTAATAGCTAGTAAGGAAACGCGTTAACAATATGGCATATAGAAACCACCCCGCTACTCACTTTTGGGTTACAACCCCAAGCTTTGGGCTGCAGAAACCATTTTGCGTTTCAACGTACCACTGGGTACGCTTCTTCGCAACAATGGCTCCTTCGCCGACAAATCTAGGGGTTTCGCTTTTCAAAAGGAGTAGACACAGTGGCTTCTAATCGACACCTAGGCCGAATCGTAGCTCTGCAAACACTGTACGAGCAGGACTTCCGCGTAGAGTGCAAAGACAGCAGTTTTGTACTGTCTGAAGTGTTGGAACGTAACATTGCTCGGTATGCTGAGACAATAGACGACAAAGGGTTCATAGATAATTTGGTAAATGGGGTCGACGCCGAACAAACAAAACTCGACGACATAATTCGGCCAGTTGCACCAGAGTGGCCAATAGAGCAAGTAGCGCGTATTGACCGAACTATCTTAAGAATTGGGGTCTGGGAGTTGACGTATAGTGCACAGGTGCCACCCAAGGTAGCTATTAATGAAGCGGTTGAGTTAGCCAAAAGCTTTGGCGGAGACAATTCCTCAAAATTTATCAATGGAGTACTTGGAACGGTACTGCGAAACATTGATGCTAGTAGTGCCGAAAAACCAGCCAAGAAGTCCACACTCAATAAGAAAGAACCTAAATAATTATGATGAAAAGACCCAAACCAATTGCCGGCATCAAGAGTTTTGCCCAAAAACATCGCCCAGCAATCAACGAAGTCGTACGTGAACCTACAGCAGGTGGAATTGTCTATAGACCGTCTAAAAGCGGTAAAGGCATAGACATTCTACTTATCCGTGACTCAAAAAATCGTTGGACGATACCCAAAGGACATATTGAGGAGGGCGAAACGGCGCGTCAGACCGCCGAACGCGAAATCCGAGAAGAAACTGGTTTGCAGGAAATGGATGTTCAGGACTGGCTAGGCAAAATTAACTTTCGTTACCGGCGGGCCAACAGCCTAGTCCTCATGACAACAGAGATATTCTTGGTAAGAGGCAAAGGCGATACCGACAAAGTCCAGTCCGAAGAATGGATGAGTAGTCTTGGCTGGATGAGTAGCAATGATGCACTCGAAAAAATTGAATATGACGACATTGGAAAACTCATTTTGCTAGCACTCAAAAAAATCAGAACGGACAATAAATAAATGGACCTCACTAAATATCAGGCATTTGCCCAAGATAACTTTGATGGCTTCAATGATGTCAACCTATTGATTACAGCATTTACTCATCGCTCATATCTAAATGAACATAAAAAAACTGCTGGTGAGCACAATGAAAGATTGGAATTTTTGGGTGATGCAGTACTAGAGCTAGTAGTCACAGAGTACTTATACACCAGCTACCCAGACCCTGAGGGCATTCTCACAAACTGGCGTAGTGCGCTTGTTAGAACAGAGAGCATCTCAGTCGCTGCAGGTGAAAGTGGCTTTGAGGCTCTGCTTAGACTCAGTCGTGGAGAAAAGCGTGGGTCTGAGCGAGCACGCGAACAAATTTTGGCTAATTGTTTTGAAGCTGTTGTAGGCGCACTGTATATAGACAAAGGCTATGATGCAGCCAAAGACTTTATAGCGAAGTCGTTGCTTCCGTCTTTTGATAATATTCTACATTCCGGGTCATGGGTAGACCCCAAGTCTCACTTACAGGAAAAGGTTCAGAGTAGTGTGGGTTTTACGCCAATCTATAAAGTATTGAGTGATGAAGGGCCAGATCACGATAAAATATTCGTGGTTGGGGTTTTTGTTGAAGATAAACGAATTGGCCAGGGTCAGGGCCCAAGCAAACAATCAGCACAAGTAGCTGCAGCCAACGATGCCCTAAAAAAGTACAAAGCCAAATAATATTGCATTTGGCATTTATCATTTAACATTTAGTTCACATTGATCATTTTTCATTGGGCATTCATTGCTCCAGTTGAACAGCAGCCCGTTGAGGATTGGTTTCCATTTGACTTATCTGTTGCTTATCTGTAAAATAAGGTTAAATTTCAAGAGTTAATTAATACCCAGGCAAGGAGCAGTACCAAAGAAGTTTATGTTAGCTATTCGTATGCAGCGCACTGGCCGCAAAGGCCACGCCCAATTCAGAATGATAGTCCAAGACAGCCGATTTAACCCAAGCAGCGGCCGTGTGGTTGCTTATTTGGGCAGCTATAACCCACACACCAAAGCCATAATCCTAGATAAAGAAAAAGCAGCTACATATATAGCCAACGGAGCTCAGCCATCCGACCGTGTGGCGGGCATTCTAAAAGCGGAAGGTGTTAAACTACCTGACTGGGTATCTGTTGTCAGTCCAGGAACAAAGTCAATCAGAAATCCTGACAAGCTCCGCCGCAATCGTCCAGCGGAAGCTGACACTCCAGCCGAAACAGATGCAACAGCTGACGAAACGCCTGTTGAGGTAGCAGACAGCCCCGCAAAGTCCGAGGAGACAGAAATGGCCGACGCACCAGCAGTTGAGTCATCTCCAGATAAGGCAGAAGAAGTCGCTGATACCAAAGAAACAAAAGCAGAACCCGCCAGCGAAGATGCAGCCGTTGCATCAGAAGAAAAACCTACAGTCTAAAAACAAAGAAGAGGTTTAAAAATAACAATAACCGCACCGCTGTGGTGGTGTATAATTCAAAATAGAATTTACTAAAAGCAGGAGAAGACCATGTCTAACAGTATTGACCAGCAATTCATTGAATATATCGTAAAGTCCTTAGTCGGCAACCCAGACAAAGTCATCGTAGAGCGTCGAATAGACGAAAAAGGTGTGCTATTGGAGCTAACAGTAGACCCAGAAGACCTGGGACGAGTTATTGGCAAACGTGGTTCTACAGCTCAGAGCTTGCGCACGCTACTCCGCGCTTTAGGTACCAAGAATGATGCTCGTTATAACCTGAAAATTATTGACACCGGACCCCCTAAAGACCGTTCTAGTTATAGTTCTGCAGACGACAACGAATCAAAAAGTGATGATAATGGGACATCGCCTGTTGCTACAACCACAGATGATGATGAGCTTGATTTAGCACTAGAGAGGAAAAAAGAAGAGTCTTCACACTCAGACGTCATGAGTCGAACTCGCGCCGAATTAGCCGACCTAGATGACCTAGACGTCTAGCAACCATTATCTTGGACTCCTAATTCGTTGGCAGCTCCAGTACTCCTTCGCAGTATCTAAAATACTGCTCAGTCCGTGCTTCACTGTCGCCTAGTATGAGCCTCAAGCTAATGATTGCTAGATGCGCAGGCGTTTTAGCCGGACTATTATCTACCAACTATAAGCTGTAAACTAATCATATGAAGATTCAAATCATTTCGCTATTTCCAGAGATGTTCGAAGGTGTCCTGGGTAATAGTATGCTTTGGAAAGCTCAGAAAGACGGCCTGGTTGAATATAAATGTATCAATCTTCGTGACTATGGGTTGGGTACACGTAAAACTGTCGATGATACACCTTATGGTGGTGGTGATGGGATGCTGCTACAAATTCAACCGCTTGTAGCAGCCATAGAGGATGCCAAGTCATCAGTCACAGGTCATCAGTCATCAGTTATACTTTTGACGCCGCGGGGAGAGACCTTCACTCAAGCTAAAGCTCAGACTCTGTCGAAGGAAGATGATTTGATCTTCATTTGCGCGCGGTATGAGGGTTATGACGAAAGAGTTGTTGAATATGTTGATGAACAAATATCAATAGGTGACTATGTTCTGACTGGTGGCGAGGTGCCGGCCATGGTGGTACTTGACGCAGTCGTCCGGCTAATTCCAGGTGTGTTGGGTGGCGAAACCAGTGCCGAGAAAGAGAGTTTTTCCGATGGATTAACTCGTGAACACCCACACTACACCCGTCCAGAAGTATTCAGAGACAAAAAAGTGCCAGATGTATTGATAAGCGGCAACCATGCTGCTATTGAAAAATGGCGGAGGGAAAACAGTACTTAGGAGCTAATAACAATAGGATCAACCTAAATGCCAAATTGCTAATTATTACATCATTTTTTACTTGCGTCCTTTGTCAAACAATAATATAAATTAGGTACTATCAAAAAAGGATTAACACAATCATGGCGCTAAAAATACTAAGCAGTAGTAACATCCCAACCGATCTTCCAAAATTAACAAACAAAGAGTGGAATACAATCGGCCTTGCTGGCCTTGTGTTATTTCTGATGGCTATCTTGCAGTTAGCGAGTTTTTCAGATTTCAAAGGCTGGATGGAACAAACCAACATGGCACAGCCTGCTGCCTGGGCAATAGGCATAATTATTGCAGAACTTTGGGGTGCTGCTGGACTATTCAAACTAGGCCTTAGTCCGCTTTTTAGGGCAGTGAGTTCTGGGCTAGCATTGGTTGCGAGTAGCTTTTGGTTTATTCAAAGTCTTAGGTTGTTCTCTGGTAGTAATAGTGGCGATCTGAAAAGTAGTGGGTTCTTTGGTAACTTCTTACTTTCCGAACCAGGCTGGGTACCAGTTTTGGGAAGTACTTTGCTGCTGTTTGTAGTCCTATATAGCCTTGAATTATTTAGTGAGTATTATAAGAAACATTCGAGCTAGAAATTAGCACTTAATAACTTACGGACGCTATACTAGAAGCTCAACCACTAACACTAGGGGAGAACCACATGTTTAAACTACCAGACTTACAATACGAATACGACGCATTGGAGCCTTATTTTGACGCCATGACTATGGAATTGCATCATTCCAAACACCACGCAACCTACGTTGCTAAGTTGAATGAAGCGCTAGAAAAACACCCCGAGTTAAAAGACAAGTCAATTGAGCAGCTTCTCACCGATATTGAAACAGCGCCCGAAGAAATAAGGACTGCAATCCAAAACCACGGAGGAGGGCATCACAACCATAGTCTTCTTTGGGAAACCTTAGCTCCGGGTGGTACTAACAAACCAGACAGTATATTGTCAGAGCAAATTAGTTCAACTTTTGGAAGTTATGAGGACTTTAAGACCAAGTTTGGCGACGCAGCTGCTGGGCGCTTTGGGTCTGGCTGGGCATGGCTAGTTAGTCGTGGGAATGGCCTTGAGGTGTATTCAAGTGCCAATCAAGACAGTCCACTCATGGAAGGAAAGACCCCTTTGCTAGGGCTGGACGTTTGGGAGCACGCTTATTACTTGAAGTATCAAAATCGTCGCCCGGAGTATATTGAGGCATTTTGGCAAGTCGTTAACTGGGACAAAGTAAGCGACAGGCTAACAGCTAACAGCTAACAGCTATTTTTGTTACTTATCTATCTTTGGTTTAGACTTTTCCCAGATAAGTTTTATCTTGTTCTTAACTAGAGTTAGGTTCTTTTCGGCCCACTCAAATTCCAAAGACAAGATAAAAAGTGCCAAGAAACAGACCAACAGCCCTGGGCCAGGCAGGGGGATAAGCACAATTCCAAATGCCAGCAAGGGAAATCCGACTAACGATACTAGAATTTTGCGAGTTGACTTCTTTAGTTTCTCCATAGGTCTTAATTTTATAACTATTCAAGTAAGTTTGCAAAAACACTTAACTTGTTAAGTATTAGCTAATTGAGCGTTGTTACGACGCGGGCTGTTACGAGCACCACAGTTATTAATGAAATAAAGGCCTGCAACCCCATTAGGGCTTTTGTGCCATGTGTAAGAGGCGCAGTATCAGTAGGGCTAAAAGCAGTTGAGTTGGTAATGGAGAGGTAAAGGTAGTCAAAATATGATGGTTCCCAGCGCTGGGCTGACTCTGTGCGCATCATCATTTGGGGAAAGTAAAATTGCGGTTCGGAGTCGTGTTTTTTCACCCCAGTTAGACCTGGACTATCGATCTCCCAAAACCAAATACTAAAAATAATGACGTTTGTTAAGTAGATTGCTGCTACTGAAAAAATGATGTCGTGGCCAGTAACAATAGCGCCGGTGAGCAGGCTGTTGGCTACTAGTAGCATTGACGCGCCGTTAACTGCCGTAATTAATGCGATTAGTACCAGGGAAAAGTCCCGTCGTACTTTTGCAGCAAAGCTGTGGGTAAGAGGAGTTGCGATGCCTATACCAAAGACCAGCAACACCTCTAGTCCGGCTATCAGGTATTTCGGTCCTACCAGAAAATCTTCATGGAGACTTAATTGTAGGCCGATTGCCGCAAGAATAGCACACTGTGCATAGCCTAGTTCGAAGCGGGTTAATAGTCGGCGCATAACTTATATGCTTTATAGTATAACGCTATAGCCATCTTTACGTTTGAAAACGTCTAATAATACCCCAACCAAAGCAGGTATTATTCCGATAATTGTTCAAAATTCTTCACTATAAACTAGTTTTGGCTGGGACGGTAGGATTCGAACCTACGATCCTGGGACCAGAACCCAGTGCCTTACCGCTTGGCCACGTCCCAATCAGAACTAGTCTATGTCTTCCCATTTTCCCAGATTCGATAAAAAACTTCTAATCTTAATACTCGTGAGGTGGGCCAATCCCCATTATCCTATCGAATTATACCCTAGTGGGGTTCTAATCGCTTGTACACTAGAAACTGGCTAGTAACTGGGTGCCGCTGGTGGTGGTTGAGGAAGTGCTTGGTCTAGTGCTGGCAGGGCGGGTGAGGGTGCTGGCACTGGCTGGTCTGTTGGACGCAGTATAGCATTAACAATTTTGTCCAGCCCGTCGTCTGCTAAATTTGCCTTAACTACGTAGCCAGAAATATTCATGTCACGCAGACCAGCAGGCGCATCTGCCTCATTTAAGTTGGA
>JAYTJL010000055.1:0-6632 GCA_043731125.1 Candidatus Saccharimonadota bacterium | reverse complement strand
TTTGCAAAAGAGCCACGCTGGCGAGTACCAGCTAAATATGTTTATTCCAGATCTGCACAGCTTTACTACGCCTATTGATCACGGCAGTTTGTATGAGCAATCGATTGCTAACCTAAAAGTATTTGTAGCTTCTGGACTAGACATTAATAACCCCGATACTTTTATATACCGTCAAAGTTACATACCAGCTCATTCTGAAATGACCTGGATACTGGACTGTTTTGCTTATTCAGGAGAACTCGCACGTATGACAGAGTTTAAAGACAAGAGCGGAAAGCAAGAAAATGTATCCGTTGGACTATACAATTACCCGGTTTTAATGGCGGCTGATATATTGCTCTACGGCGCTAAGTGGGTGCCGGTGGGTGACGACCAGCGCCAGCATGTAGAATTTACTAGAGACCTAGGGATGCGCCTTAACAATAAGTTTGGCGATCTTTTTGTAGTACCAGAAGACAACCAAAAACAGATGGGTTTTGCTGAACGTACCGAACCAGTCAGAATTCGATCATTGCGTAACCCAGAGAAGAAAATGAGCAAATCAGTCGAAGACCCATCCGGCACAATAATGCTAAGTGATGTACCTGAAGATGCTGTAAAAAAAGTAATGAACGCCACTACCGATTCGGCTGGGGCAGTAAACTATGACTGGGAAACTCAGCCTGGCGTTGCCAATCTTATACAGCTAACAGCTTTATTGAGTGGTCGTAGCCTAGATGAAGTTAAGACCGAATGGAGTGGAAGGACTAGTTATGGAGACCTTAAAACGGCAGCAGCTAGCGCGGTATCAAGTTTTCTTATCGATTTTCAGTCAAAATTAGCCCAGGTAGACGAGCAACAACTCATGATCAAACTAGAAGATGACGAAGCTAAAATGAGAGAGGTTGCCGGCTCTACTCTATTTAAAGTTCAAAAAGCAATTGGCCTAAGACCTAACCACTAGGCATGCGAAAGCTAAAAGTACAAGAAGCGGAAAGTGGGCTTCGGGCAGATGTTTTTGTAGCTGGGCAACTTACCGGCTTTAGTCGTTCGCTAATATCAAAGCTATTCACGGCGGGTGAGGTTAGTTTGGATGGTAATAGGCTAAAACCAGGCAACAAACTTAAGACTGGTCAGGTGGTAGTAGTAGATGACGCTCGACTTCATGAGACGCCACCAGAAGTAAAGTTGCCAGTAATTTATGAAGATGAAAATGTGGTGGTGATAAACAAACCTGCAGGGGTCTTAACTCACTCTAAGGGTGGCTTTAATAATGAAGCTACTGTGGCTAGTTTTGTAGCTGACAAATTGGACGGCTCAATACCACAGAGCAACAAAGCCGGGATTGTGCACCGATTAGACAGAGCAACTAGTGGAGTAATAATCTGTGCTCGAAATGAAGCTACTCAAAAACTGTTACAAAAACAGTTTGCCCAGCGCCGTACAAAGAAAATATATTTAGCAGTAGCAGAAGGGGTGTTGAGTGAACAGCAACTAATCATTGATGCCCCAATTGCCCGCAACCCTAAAAAACCTCAATCATTCACAACAACGCTGGACGGAAAGCTAGCCACAACCAGTCTAACCCAGCTTTCTACTCTTGTCCTGGTTAATAAATCTAAAAAGAAAATTGTATGTACTATGGTTGAACTCAAACCTACCACAGGTAGAACCCATCAACTCAGAGTACACCTAAGACACATTGGCCACCCAGTAGTTGGAGACAGCGTGTATGGAGCCAAATTACAAGACTGGCCTCAGATGCTACTACATGCGGCCAGCCTAGAACTAACCCTGCCCGGTGGGGACAGAAGAATATTTACTGCTCCTGTACCAGGTTATTTTCCATGAGTGTTTCTGGAGTCCTGACGTCCCATACCACACAAGACAACATTCAGCGATTGGCCGAGGAAGGCACTCAAAGTATTTTATTGGTTGGAAAAAAAGGCACAGGAACAGACATAATTGCAAAACAACTGGCAGAGCTGATGCTGGGGCTATCCAGTCAAGATGAATTGAATAAATACCCATATTTCTATCACCTGGCGGTAGAAGACGGTAAAAAAGATATCCCGATTGCTGAAATTAGACGTGTGGTTGCTGCCACAGCTCTCAAGATCCCATCTACCCGGGTTGGAATAAAGAGGGTAGTGCTAATCCAAAATGCAGAAAACATGAGCCTAGAGGCTCAGAATGCCCTACTAAGTGATCTAGAAGAACCCTCACCTTCAACATGCTATATACTTACTCAAGATTCTGGTAAACGACTGCTGCCAACAGTAATCTCACGCTGCCAGAAGGTAGTTATACAAAACCCAAAACGCAGTGAAATTTTGCAACACTATACACCGGGGTATGAAGATAATGACGTGTTGTCCGCATGGGCCTTAGCTGGCGGAGCACCTCAGCTAGTAGATGAATTACTAAGAAATACGGAACATCCCTTAAAATTAGCGGCTACAATGGCAAAAGAATTTATTGCAGCCAATACCTACCACCGGCTACTGATTGCGAGTAAATTAGCCGAAAATAAACAGAACATACAGTATTTCTTGGATGCACTAGATAGAATAGTAGATCACCTGCTTAAGAGTGCAGTAGTAAGCGGGGACAAAAAAATGGTGCACAGCATTGGTAGTATGGGTCAAACCGTTGGAGAAACACGCCGAATGCTAGAGGTGAGCACCAATACCAAGTTATGTTTATTATGGTTAACCACCAACTACTAACATATTTGGTATAATTAATAACAATGTATGCACTTATCCTGTTGCTATTTTTCGGAGTCTTAGTCTACGGCCATGGCAAACGTTCCGAAACAGATATTGTTGTTGTACCAAAGGGTATTTCTGACAGACTCAACAAACTCTGGGAAATAGCCTATATGGGTATGCGTGAAAACCGTTTTTTACGAGCTGAAAAAGCACTATTAACTATACTAAAGATTGATGAAAAGAATGCCGCAGCCTATAACCGCTTAGGTATCTTATACGCCAAACAAAGAGAATACAAAGACGCCATTGACTGTTTTGAAATTGCTAGCAGTATAGAACCAAGCGCCTCTTCGCTCCATAACCTTGGCCTAATTTACTATGAGACGGAGAATTATCAAAAAGCCGGTACCGCTTTTGAGCAAGCCCTAAAACTAGAAGATAATCTAGCCGCTCGCCACATAGCCTACGCAAAGGTGCAAGAAAAGCTGGGTAATGAAAAACTGATGTTGCAAGAGCTAGAGAAGGCTACAGTGTTAGAGCCCAACACCGAAACTTTTGGGCTGTTGGCTCAAGCTTATGAATCCAAGGGGATGACAGAAGAAGCCAAGGCGGTCAACCGCAAATTGAGCAAACTAATAATGCCATCTACTAGACCCAAAAGGGTGCTTCGCCCCCGAAGAGTAGTTATCTAAAGATACTCTATTGTTCTAGCACCCCTGTTATGCTAAACTTTTAGGGGTTATTTTGCCACCTTAGCTCAGTTGGTTAGAGCATCTGTTTTGTAAACAGAGGGTCGTCGGTTCGAATCCGACAGGTGGCTCCAGACTTTTACCGGATAAAAGTATTTAACATTTAGCACTTTGCATTTAGCATGAATTTTTCTTTGATCATTGGTCATTGATAATTCATTGAAAATTGTGAATTGATAATTGATAATTGCTTTTGGTAACGTCAAAAGCATGCAGGGTTAGTGAAGCGGTCAAACACGACAGACTGTAAATCTGTTGGCTTATGCCTTCGTAGGTTCGAATCCTACACCCTGCACCAAAGGATATGCAAGATATAAAACAACTTTTCGAAACTTCACAGCGAGTACTAATAACCTCGCACATATCGCCAGACCCTGACGCGGTTTGTTCAACCCTGCTACTCAGTAGGACTCTTAGTGAGAACTTCACAGGTATGCAGGTTAGGATGGTCTTAGAAGAAAAGCCAGGCGAAGATCTGGGATTTTTGGAAGGCTATGAACATCTAGAGTTCCTGCCACTACTTGATGCCATAAATGATTTTCAACCAGACTTATTTATCAACTTGGATGGTAATAATTTCAAACGTGTATCTCGCACTAACGGCGAAGAGATTAAAACTAAATTGGCTGAGCTTAAGACCAAGCTAGTAATAATTGACCATCATGAAGAAGATGACAAGGACGAGGCTAATGTTTTTATAAACAATAAACGCCCAGCTACAGCAGAGGAGGTATACAACCTCTGTTTTGACCTACTTGAACTACAGAAACCAAAAAACTACGCCGAAACCACTCTACTGGGAATAATTAGTGACACTCAAAGGCACCGATTTGACCATCCTGGCTACATGGAAACGTATAGAATAGTTAGCCAACTTCTTGATGACGGCGCCAGTATAGAAAAGCTAGAAATAAGATTAGAACATTTTAACCATGAGGAGATAGAGGTGATCGCCGAGCTAGCCACGAATATTACCGATAGTGGGGAAGGATACACCTACAGTTTTGTAAGTGACAAATTTAGTCAAACATTTTACAACTCAAATAAAAGTCAGCAGGCAATCAAAGATGCCTGTGATGAATTTGTTAACCACTATATACGTTGTTACGAAGGCAATAGATGGGGTTTTGTTGTATACCCTGAGCGTATAGGTGGCAAAATCACATATGGTGTTACTCTTAGGTCTGTAGCGGGAACCAAAGATGTATCCTCGGTTGCAAGGCATCTTGGTGGCGGAGGACACAAACCAGCGGCAGGGGCAAAAATCAACGCCGATTCTATAGAAAGTGCCTTGGTTGCTGTAAAGGCTGTAGTCTAACCCTTTTCATAGGGGCTAATATTTAGTAGAATAACAGAGATGTTTGCCGCGATAGCTCAGTTGGTAGAGCGCATCCATGGTAAGGATGAGGTCACGGGTTCGACTCCCGTTCGCGGCTCCACTCGATTCCCGTGCACGCTCGTGGTAAGCCAGTTGTAACTTCGGTGACAATCTGTTAAAATGGCATCAATGAAGAATAAAAGTCTATACCGCTCAGAGAGTGATAAAAAAATACTTGGCGTTTGTGGTGGTCTAGCCCAGTATTTTGAGGTTGATCCCGTACTCGTTAGGGTGTTGTTTGCATTTTTAACTATCATAACAGGTGTTTTCCCGGGAGTACTTGCCTATTTTATTATGGCTTGGATCATGCCAACGAAAAGTGGAAGTAAGAAATAATGGCAAAAAATAGTAAAAGAAAAATTGTTGGACTTGTGTGCGACGCATGCAAGCAGAGGCACTACTACACTACTAAAAATACTATGAACACCCCCGATAAAGTCGAGCTGACAAAGTATTGTCCCGTCAAAAGAATTAGTGCCAAACAGTCTGAGACTAAAAAGAACTTAGGACGCAACGAAGCCCCTAAGCGCTAACATCAGAATTGCTCCTAGGGGTAGAGGGCTAAGAGTGTGTTTATAAGTTCGGCGTGACTCCACACAAGCGGAGACACACCAATTTGCTGACCATTTACCGGGTCTGCTTGTTCGGCAAGAGTGCCACTATTGTTGCCTTTTGCGATAACCCAGTCGATCAGCACCTTAGCATCGGTGGTATTGCCGGTTAGAATATAGTATTGGGCTACCCAAAGGGTGCAGATCATCCAGGGGTTGCCAAGGTGTGATTTATCAGCCAGAAAGTAATTGTCGTGCTCGTAGCGGACAACACCACCAGCAGGAGAGCTATTGAGTAGTGTACGGATTGCAGTATCAGCGGTATTTTGGACTTTCTCATCCTTTATTGAGTTAGGAGAGAATTCAATAAAACTATAAAGCGTTGATATATCAATTGTTGAATTCTTCTCAATCTCTCCTGACTGTGTTAATAACAACCCTTTACCAAACGAATTACGTTGATCATCGTAGAGTGTATTTAGGTTGTTTTGAATTCTCTCTGCTGCTGAACGCCATGTCCTTGCAATATCTGGATGAGACATAGTATCGGCAAGTCTAGCGGCCTCTGTTAATGATGCGATAGTCAGTACAACTGTATATGTATGAGTACCGAAGCGCTCCTCCCATAGGTCGTAGCTAGCATGGGGCAAGTTAGTGCTGGAATCAATAAAGTTACACATGAAGTTGGCCGCTGGTACAATGAAATTGTGATAAGCGTGGGATAAAAATTTCTCATCAGCAAACCTATCGAAGTACTTAGTCATTGCATATACGACAATAGCTGTCTCGTCTTCTTGAATCGCAAGCTCAGGGTGGTGGCGGTGCATTAATGGGTGCCAGGTGCTTCCTATAGAGCGGTCTGGTTGGTACTTGTGCATCATGTATCCTTCAGGGCTGATGGTGTCAATACAAAATTCAAAAAATTTCTTTGGCTCGTCTTGAAAACCAAGTCGAATTAGAGTTAACATAGTTAGCCCACCGTCGCGGGGCCATACGTAGTTGTAGTAGTCACGCCCATAGTTATATATAGACGAGTCGCCACTGGCGATAATGCCACCGCGACGGTCTGTATGAACCTTGATTAGCATTAAAGATTTCTTGAATATGCCTTGGTGTTCACTGGCTATCTTTGAGATTGAACTATCAGCTATAGACAACCATTTTCGCCAACTTGCACGGGTAAGGTCTAGTCTGGTATGCAAACCTTGACGTTTAATCTCACCGTGTATTGATTCTGCGTCAAGCTGGGAGAAAGCTGCTA
>JAYTJL010000054.1:0-6704 GCA_043731125.1 Candidatus Saccharimonadota bacterium | reverse complement strand
ACTGTTTACTGTTTACTGTTTACTGTTTACTGTTTACTGTCAGCCTACCACCATTTTTTTTGCAGCCAAAATTCATATGCCCCACCCCAGCCACCATACCGACCAGCATAACCAGAGCACCACTTTAGCTGCGTGATAGGGTTGGTCTGCCAGTCAGCCCCAGCACTCGCCATTTTGTTACCCGGAGTTGACTGACAAAGTCCATAACCATAGCCCGAGTCTGGGCTATGCAACGCCTCAAAGTGTGTTGGACAATACCCGATTTGCCCTTGCCATTTCAACCAACACCATCCAGACTCATGGCTGATAATAAAGTTAGCATAGGCATGGTCAGAACTAGCTATGCCGGCCTCAAGCATTAATGATGTTTTGTCTGAATTAATATCAATAGCTTTACCACGAGCAACTATTTGCGCTACGGGCTCTTGCACTACAAGACTTTGTAGCACCGTACGACTGATTTCGACCCCATTTTCTACGAGTATTTGATAAGTAACGATTTTCTTTCCTGGTGCCCCAGGCTGTCGCACTACAGTCGCACCAAAACTCAAACTATCGTCCTGGACTATTTGTTGAGGCGGGGGTATTACTTCGGTGATTGCCGTAACTTGTATACCGTTTTTTACAACTGACACCAGCATGCCCGCACTAACTGGTGTCTCAACATCAGGTGTAAACGTATCATCTGTATCTGTTTTTACTCCTTTTTCTCTTAGCATATCGCCAACAGTTTTGGCATGAGTACGGACTGTATTTAAATTGCCATATAAATTGAGAGTAACGGCTGTGGCTCTATCAACTACGACTTTCTCACCAATTATCCCCTCACGTACACTACCAGGGGCAAAAGTGGCTCTGTCTTCAGCAAAAAGGCTAAGCCCGGCTGCTTCGGCTACAATTCTTGGACTTTTTTGGGCCGTCACGGTAACAGAACGCCTTCCGCTGTCTAAGATTGTGACAGGCCTTGCTCTATAAACATTAATCCGGAAGTTATCTTCCACAATAGCGGTTTCCAGCGAAGGTTCTACTACATCCTCTTTTATTAGTTTTAGCGGTAATTTGTCAACCAATTCTCCAACGGTTGCTGCTTTTGTACTCAGAGTCTGCTTATGCCCCTGGTCAAAAACATAAACAACATGGGCGCTACTCGGCCTCAAGTTTCTACCGCCATGAGTCAGCACTACGATGCTAACAATAAAAAGACCCAGGAGCACTCCGAAAGCTGGCACTAATATGGGTCGTTTTTTAACATGACTACGACCAGCATGGTGGGCTTGTTGGTATTTTTCTCTAAACTTTGACTGCATAAAAAACTATCCTGATTATTGTATCAAAGTTCGACTTTCTTCAGCGGTGCGAAAGCCGTGTTGAGCCGTTTGCTGCCCTTGCCCTTAAAATATACTGTCGCAAAGTCCGATTCCAACTCGACCACCGTACCTCTCCCGAATAACTGGTGCTCTACTACATCACCCTCGGCCAACTCTACAACGTAGCGTGGTTCGCTAGAAAACTGCTGAGTCGAGGCAGTCACAAAACCCTCGCTAGCCATATGAACTTGTTCTACATTCTCAATGTCAGATATAAACCGACTGGGGGCGTTAGCGGCCGAACTTCCGTATAGGTTACGGACTGTGGCATATAGTAGTACCAACTGCTCCTTAGCTCTAGTCATTCCCACGTACATCAGACGGCGTTCTTCTTCCATTTCACTAGACTCGTATAGCGCTCGACTGTGGGGAAATATCCCCTCTTCTAGTCCAGTTATAAACACTACTGGAAATTCCAAACCCTTAGCGGCATGCAGTGTCATTAAAGTCACTACATCTGTAGTATTTCCCTGCTTTTCGGGCTCTGCCACAAGTGAAACTTCTTCTATAAAATCAGCAAGACTACCGCTGTCGTACTGGGCGGCCACGCCAATAAACTCTTTGACGTTTTCCGCTCGAGCCTCTGCTTGTATGGTCCCATCATTGAGGTACTCGAAATAATTCAGCCGCCGGGCGAGCCCCTCAACAATCGCACCAGGTGACAAAGAGTCGGACTGCTCTGCAAAGTCCTTTAACAGAGAGGCTACTTGGACAAGGCCAGCTTTAGCCTTGCTACTAAGACCAGGACATTCCGCAACCCGCTCAAGCCCAACCGACAACGACAGTCCAGCACCTACCCTCCACAGCTCAAAGGACTCAAGGCTCTTAGCACCAATACCGCGCGCCGGCACATTAATAACTCTGTCAAAACTGGCTTGGTCTTGCGGCTGATAAATTAATTTCAAATAGGCCAGAAGGTCTTTTATTTCTTTTCGGTCATAAAAACGCACTCCACCAACTATTTTGTATGGGAGTCCATGACGGACAAAAGCCTCTTCTAGGACTCGACTCTGAGCGTTGGTACGATAAAGAATCGCAAAGTCGCGGTATCGCCGTCCACTACTCACCGCTGTAGATATCAGCCTAACCACCATCTGTGCCTCATGTCTTTCAGAAGATGCGGTGTGAACTTTCACTGGTGGCCCGTCGCCAGCATCAGTCCAAAGTTGTTTTTCACTCCGCGTTTTGTTAGCCATGATAACGTTGTGTGAGGCATTTAAAATGTTGCTGGTACTCCGATAGTTTTGTTCCAGTTTGATGACAGTACAGCCAGGATGGTCTCTTTCAAAATTCAATATATTCCGAAAGTCCGCTCCCCGCCAAGAATATATACTTTGCCAGTCGTCACCAACCACCGCGATGTTATTGTGCCCCGCTGTTAGTAGTTTTATCAGCTGGTATTGGGCGGCGTTAGTGTCTTGGTATTCATCTATCATTATGTAGCGAAACTGCGTTTGCCATTTACCCCGGACTTGAGGTTGTGACTGCAACATTTCTACCGTTCGGGCAATCAAATCATCAAAGTCTAGAGCCAGACTATCACGGAGTTGTTTTTCATATAGCGGAAAAACCCTAGCTGCTGCTCGGGTCGCCGGACTATCACCAAAAGTCTCAAGAAAATGACTATGAGTTATCAAATCATTCTTAGCTTTGCTGATAAGTGACCCTAGTAGGCTTGGAGTAAAACTTTTTTCGTTGATAGCTGCATCTTTAGCTGCTTTTTTAACAGCAGCCTGCCTATCACCTTCATCCCAAATTATAAAGTTGCGTGGTATGCCAACCGATTCGCCATCAGCACGCAATAGCCGTACGCAAATACTGTGGAAGGTTCCCATGTATGGCATGTAGCCACGGTTGTCGGCGTTATTACCGCTCAAATTGGCAACTCTAGTGCGCATTTCAGCAGCAGCTTTGTTGGTAAAGGTGACCGCTAAAATGTTGTACGGGGTAGCAAGTCCACTGGCAAGGATGTGGGCAATTCGGTGAGTCAGTGTCTTGGTTTTTCCACTGCCAGCACCAGCCAATATCAGCATTGGTCCCTCTGTTGTCTCTACCGCCACCCGCTGCTGCGGGTTTAGTCCCCCGAATAAATCATTCTTCACGTTATGGTATTTTACCAGCGATCAAGTCACCAGCCTACGATGGTGGATTAATTCGTGCTCGAAGCAAGGTCGTTATTGAGGATGATTTTAATATCAGCACCATTTTTACGAGTTGCGTCTTTTATGCGTACAACTGTGATATTTGGATCGCTCAGGTTTTTAGTGTAAACATCCCCAAGAGACGAACCGTCTGCGGCTTTAGTATCAGCCTGGACAATAGTCGATGCGTCAATAGTGGTCGCATCACTCAGCGATCCCTGGTTACAGGTAGGCTGTGTTGGCGTATCTATCCCACCGCTGGTTGTAAATGCTAGGATGCTTTTGTATATTTTTTTGTCAGCAGGGTTCACACACCACGACAGAAAATCATAATACAAAGTTCCGCGTGCTGGCGGCAAGTACTTAGAAGAGGTAATGGCCATTTGGACATCTCTATTGGTAGCAAACCCAACCAAATATGCATAAGTCCCGTCCGACTTATTATCACCACCACGCTTAGTAAAGCCCTGTTCTGTAGTGACCGTAGGCGCACCCCAACTAGTTGGGTAGTTAAAGCTAAACGGCAAAGCACTGTCATCATAGGCGCTGTAACCGGTCGGGACTTTATTAACTGGCTGTGAACTACTCTGATTTGTTTTGGCTGGGGTAACTACTACGATAGTTTTCTCTTTGAAAAATTCATACGGAAGCTTTATTTTATTGTCTACTAGCTGAGCGTCCAAGACCAAATACGCACCAACGCCAATCAGCAGGAGGGGCAGGACTAGCAGAAGAAGTACTTTTTTAATTATTGAAGACCCAGACCTTGATTCAACAATCGGCAATTCGTGATGCACGGCGTGCTGAATTTGCTCTTGCCCCGGCAATGGTGCTACGGTTTGAGTCTGATTGAGAGATGACGATGCGCCCAGTGTAGTCCTATCAGTCGGGGCGGGAGGAGTTTCGGTAGACGGCACAGGAACAGTTTCCGAGGTGAGTGGGGGGGTTGTTAACGTACCCAGAGCAGTTGAGTCATATGATGTCTCAGCCGGTGGGGTAGGTGGAAATACTGGCGCAGGCTGTGCGGGTTGAACAGGATCAGCCGAGGGTGTTGAAAATGATTCACTCGGCTGATATGACCGGAGATTGTCATGGGGTGTTAATGATATTGGGCCAGCCGGGCTAGGATGAGTGTGTGACATTGGCCTCAGCATTGGGTCAGCCATTGTCGGGTGGTGACCAACAATAACTGGGCGGCCACTTGCGCTGGGGCTACCGTGTCCTGGTTGTTTCATGTCAAATACTTTGTCGTCTGGCATAATTATTCGTTATCTCTTTCTCTATGATAATTATAAGCATTATTAACTATTTGTGAAAAACTATGATAATTCAGGCTGGCTCCGCCCACCAAAAAACCATCAACTCCATCGACTTCTAAAAATGGTCTCACTAGATCTGGCGTTGTGCTGCCGCCGTACAACACCCTAACGTGAGTTGCTGCTCTTGGGCCAAAAATATCGCGAATATATCCGCGTATATAGTGGACTATTTCAGCTACGTGCTGCGGCAATGGTACTTCGTGCTTACCAAAATCTTCACCGTTAGAAATGGCCCAGACCGGTTCATAGGCAATGACTAGATGTCGCGCTTCTGACGCTGTCAAATTGTGTAGCGCCGTCATTAGCTGGTCGTGCAGGACTTGTTTGGTTTCTCCGCTGGCCCGTTCATGCATGGTTTCTCCAACACAGAGGATAGGCGTGATTTCATTGCGCACCGCGGCAGTTACTTTGTCCCTGATCATATCTAGGTCTTCTCCAAAAACATGTCGCCTTTCAGAGTGCCCAATAATTACATAGTGCACAAGGTCTCTTAGCATCGTAAAACTAACTTCTCCTGTGAATGCGCCTTCATCAATACTATAGGCATTCTGCGCTGCTAGCCGAAATTTACGGCGATCTATTTGGACGCTCATAGGCTGCAGTGTCAACATACTAGGCGCCAATACCACTTCAATGTCTCGGTAGAGTTTTATGTGCTCTTGAAGTCGGTGCACCAAAAGTGATGCCTGGCTTGCATTCAAGTGCATCTTCCAATTCCCAACTATCAGTACTTTTCTCATTTACCACCCATACTTCTTATCCTTATTGTACCAAAATTAGTGCTCTTAGAAAGGTCAAAATGCGTCAACGTGGTCAATGGGATCAATGGGACCAACGAGTGCAACGTGGTCAACGAGGACAATGAATGCAGAAATGATTAAATCATTAGGTGCAATAATGACATTGATTATTCATTGCGGATTGACCTCGTTGATTCCCGTTGAACATTTTTTTGTCTCTAGGCAGAAAGTAAAGCTTCCACTCCTGGCAACTTTTTGCCAGCCATCAACTCTAGACTTGCTCCACCACCAGTGGAAACATGGTTAAAATGCTCCAGCAAGCCGTTTTCTTCGACATAACCAACGGTGTCACCACCGCCGACTACAGAAAACGGCCGGCTGGCATGCTTGTTGCTTTTGCCTATTATTGCTTCCACTACCGTTCTTGTGCCGTTAGAAAATGGGGCATGAGCGCCAGCAATTCCTTTGGTTTCTGTCACCCCGCAGGTCCCGTTCCAAATGACGGTTCGACTCATGCTAACAACACCAGCAATCCTAGCTGCACTCATCGGTCCAATGTCTAACACTAACTCTTCGGCTAACACGTTATGAGCGGCATAGTCTGGCTTTTTAGGGTAACTCTCTACATCAGAAATATAATGCCCATCAAAGTCAACAATTCTAGTACTCTTCTTGCCCCCCATGTCTGTTGAAACCACACCGTCCACCGGCAATATAAATTGAAAAGCCTTTTTCCTCTCCAGCGCCCTGGCCTCTTCTAGGATTTCCCGCGCCGTTTCAAGTTCTGTTTTCTCTACCAGACTTTTACCCATGCGATCGCCCTCTACAAGCAGAAAATCATTCGCCATTGCACCAACCACAGCTATACAATCGGCTTTATGTAAAAGCTTTCTTAATATATCTATTTTGTCAGATATTTTGGCACCGCCAATTATGGCGGTCAGTGGTCTGTTGGGGTTTTCTATTGCAGAACTGATTGTGTCCACCTCTTTTTCCAGCAGTAGTCCAGCCACCGCCGGCAACAACTTGGCAACAGCATGCGTGCTCGCGTGAGCCCTATGGACTACGCCAAAACCGTCTTGCACAAAAACATCAGCCCCAGTATCACTTACTAATGACTTGGCAAATTCCTTGTCA
>JAYTJL010000053.1:0-6043 GCA_043731125.1 Candidatus Saccharimonadota bacterium | reverse complement strand
CTCAGAAGACCAAATTAGTCGCAGTCGCAAACTGCTAGCCAAACGTAAGGAAATTGATAAGCTGATAGCCGAGCGACAGTCTGGCAAAACAATCGTACCCCTTGAGATACTAACTGGCGGTAGGTACATCAAACTACGCATATCAGTTGGACGGGGGAAAAAAACATTATGATAAGCGAGAGACCCTAAAAAAACGCTCTCAACAACGTGATATTGAAAGGCAAGTCAGGCAGTAATGAAGATTTATAGCTGGAACGTCAACGGAATTCGTGCCGTATACAATAAGGAGTTATTTGCACCCTTCATAGCTAAACATCAGCCGGATATTTTATGCCTGCAAGAAACAAAAGCTCAGCCGGACCAATCGCCAATTGACTTGCCAGACTATAAAGAATTTTGGAACTCCGCAGAAAAGAAAGGCTACAGTGGCACGGCCATACTTTCTAAGACTGAGCCATTGAACGTTATAAACGGTCTACCAGACGACATAGTAAAAAAACATGGGGTGCACGGTGATGTTTACGGCGAGCCCAACAAGGAGGGAAGGGTAATAACCGCCGAGTTTGATAATTTTTTTGTAGTTGGTGTCTACACCATCAACGTCAAGGACGATCTATCCCGGGTACCCATTCGCACGAGCTGGGACAAAGCCTTCCTAGACTGGTGCAAACGGCTAGAAGAGACCAAGCCAGTTGTTTTTTGTGGTGATCTGAATGTAGCGTACACCGAAGATGACCTTGCCAGGCCAAAAGAAAACGTTGGTAAGCGCGGTTTTACGGACGAGGAACGGTCCGGCTTTGAACAACTCATTAAACACGGTTTTGTAGATACTTTTAGGCTTTTTACTATGGGTAACGGTCACTACAGCTGGTGGACACACTGGGCCAATGCTCGCGCCCGCAACGTGGGCTGGCGGATTGATTACTTTCTAGTATCGAGCAGTTTGAAAAGCAAGGTCAAAAAAGCTGAAATCCACCCCGATGTTATGGGCTCAGACCATTGCCCAGTCAGTATAGAACTGGAGTTATCATGAATAGGCCATTTGCTGCTTTTGATATAGACGGGACACTGATTAGGTGGCAACTCTACCACGCCATTGCCGACCAGTTGGCCAAAGAAGGCCATATAGACCAAGAAGCTTACAAAACCATGAAAGACGCTCGCAAGGCCTGGAAACGGCGTACAGAATCATCCTTTAGGGATTACGAGGTGCTAGTTATATCAACATATGAAGAAGTGTTACAAAAACTGACTTTTGAACAACTGGACACAGCTGTCGAGTCTGTGTTTGATGAGTATAAAGACCAAGTTTATAACTATACACGCGACTTGTTAGAGACCCTCAAGCAACAGGGATATTTGTTGTTTGCTATATCTGGATCACAAGATGAGATAGTACGTAAAATTGCCAAGTACTACGGTTTTGATGATTATATAGGTACAGTCTACGAGCGATCAAAGCATGGTTTTACTGGTAATAAAATAGTAGCTGCCCACTTTAAAGACCAAGCCCTGAAAACCCTGACTAAGAAACACGGAGTTAGCTATAAAGACAGTTTTGCAATTGGTGATAGCAAAAGCGACGTGGCTATGATGAAGCTAGTAGAACAGCCAATTGCCTTCAACCCGGAGGAATCACTGTTTGAACATGCCAAAGAACACGGCTGGAAGATAGTTTTAGAACGCAAAAATATGGTTTATGAACTAGAAAGCAAAGATGGACAATATCAATTGGTTAAAACAAACTAGCGAACCTCTTTTTCCGGACTTGCTCTGGAGCAGACCAGAAACTAAAAAATCTCGAGGCAAACTGTTGGTTGTTGGTGGTAACAGTCATGTTTTTGCGGCACCGGGCAACGCCTACACCGCCGCTACTAAAGCCGGAATCGGGTCTACTAGAGTACTCCTCCCTCAATCGCTACAAAAAACACTGGGTTCGCATCTGCCTGACGCCGTTTTTGCGCCAGCCACTCCAAGCGGTAGCCTGGCACGTGCTGCACTGGATACGCTGCTTGAAAACGCTGAATGGGCCGACGGTGTGTTGCTGGCTGGAGACTTCGGCCGTAACTCGGAGACCGCTATAGTACTTGGATCATTTTTAGATAAATACCCAGGGCAGGTAACGCTTGCCGGTGATGGGGTTGATTATTTTCAGGAAAAAAATAGCCAGGCTCTATATAGAGACAAGACCTTGGTAGTAATAAACCTTGGAAAACTTCAAAAGTTAGCTAAAAACAACCGACCATCTACTCCATTACTGCACAATATGAACTTGCAAGAACTCGTAACCTTGCTAGCCGACTGGACCAATGGCAGCCAGGCCAGTTTTATTACCAGGCACGCTGATAATTTGATTGTAGCCGCCGAGGGCAGGGTCAGTACCACCCCACACAAAGATGATAGTACTAGCTGGCTAACAGACTTAGCTACCTACACCGCCGTCTGGTGGCTCCAAAACCCAACCAAAACCTTCGAAGCCCTAAGCACCGCTATATTTGAATATTCAATCAATGATGGTGGCGCCCGACGGACTTGAACCGTCACGAACTTGCGTTCACAGGATTTTGAGTCCAGCGTGTCTACCAATTCCACCAGGGCGCCATGCCATGAAATAACAGATGTATTGTACAATAAGTGCAAGCATTTAGACTATGGTAAAAAAACCTTTCATTAAGAAACAACACCTCTCAGCAGCGACAAAAATAGCTCGCAGTAAAGTTGATGCTATCTACGGCAGGGCACCGTCAGCGGCTCAAGAGGCACTAGATGTGGCCGAACTAACAGGCACCCTTAAGCGCTCAAAGCATCAAGAGTATATGCACCAATTAACGGTATCCGGTAAGTCCTTACCGGAAATTCAAGCCGAATGGCACCAATATTATGCCGGCCTAACAGACATTGAAAAGCACCAGGTCTGGAATGACTACAACACAGGACATAACCAAGCTGCCAGCGTAATAGCTGGCACTATTGATGCAGCCAAAGAACCAGCTCAAGACAATTGGACAGAACCAAAAACAGTAGCGCAAGACCGCAGGGTTATTTCCCAAAAAACGTCGTCCAGGCGTCGCCTCAAACCCAAGCAACACTTTCAGTCACTGCTTTTTGGCCTGGTAGCTGGGTCGGCCGTTTTAGTTATCTTCTTGTTCAGTTTTTTTAACGAGCGCTTCATTGCTCCTTTTATTCAACCCAGCCGCAACGTCACCAATACTCCAATTATTCTAACCGACGGCAAAGTTGGCCCCGAATCAGAAGTCATAATACCTAAAATCAATGTTGAAATACCAGTTGTCTATGGATCTGATAATAAAGAAGAGGCCATTCAATCATCCTTAGAAAACGGCGTTGTACACTACACTAACACGGCCTTGCCGGGCACTAGCGGGAACGTAGCAATTGTTGGTCATTCGTCCAACAATATACTCAATAAAGGGAAGTACAAATTTGCATTTGTATTGCTTAGTCGTATGGAAATTGGTGATACCTTTTATTTGCAAAAGGACGGAGTCCGATACACCTACGAAATATATGACAAAAAAATAGTCAAACCAAGTGAGGTCGGAGTTCTTGGACTGCAAGACAAACCGTCTACCGCAACCCTTATAACCTGCGACCCACCAGGTACCAACACTAATCGCTTGGTTGTAGTCGGCCAGCAAATTAGCCCAGACCCCGCAGGCAACCCCTTAGCTGAAGCCTCCATCCAAACAACTCAGCCAACCGTAATTCCCAGCAACGCACCCAGCCTCTGGTCCCGATTGATAAATATTTTCTAAACGTTAATTAAGCATTTCACATTTAGTATTTATCAGGTGTCGTTTGCCAGACTTAGCTTCATTCGAAATCGTATACCTTGGTAGACGACCGGTATAGGTCCTACTTTGGTAATTGGTAAATTGTGAATTTAATGTAAATTGATAAATGAAAAATGAAAAATTGGTCTATTGCTGGGGTAGGTCTTCGCCAGCTCGTAGTTCGACGGCGTTGAGGTCAAAACCACTTCCCAAACTCGTGAGAGTAAACATTGTCTCATAATCACGGTCAAAATACGCCCCATCTGGCAACAACGTTGGACTTAGCAACTGTTGGTTGGTTTTGTCGTAATCCATCACAAAGACTTTGCCCCCGCTTGAGGAAATCAAACGATGCCCATCCATCCAGACAGCAGGTACTAAAATTTGGGATGTTATGTTGTAGCGATAATATTGTTTGTCTTCTAGGTCATAACCCACGAAGTTTTGCCCTGACTCAGCAACAATAAAGCGAGCGTTAGCAGAAAAGGACAGTTTCTCAGCCCCCACCAAGCGCATAGCCAAAAATGGCTGTGCCTTAACAATTTGAGTGTCTTTCAATGCATCCATTGGGTCTTTAAATAGGCTAACCGCGCTTGCCTTATTACCACCAATGGCATAATAAAAATTTCCCTGAAACTTGGTAAGGTCTAATAAATATTTATCACTTGTCGCTACCTGGATCAAATTATACGTTCGTTCATTCTCATACACTTTCACCCAAGCCTTGCCCGGGGTTTTACTAGTGGTAATGTAGAGGATTAAGTCATTACCGTATGACTTGAAAGCAATAACGTCTGTCAGTATTGGCTGAGCAACACTGCTGTTGTCAATATTAGCAATTCGTAGCGACTTATCTGCTCCTAGGACGTAGAGTTTTGATACTTTCTTATCTTTTAGCACAACCTCTTGTGGCGTGAGTGCAAACTTGGTGTTTACGTTGAAAGACTCCTCTGGTTTGTCGCGGTTAATAACTATAAATTCAACCCCCCCTGAAAAAGTACGTTCGATTAGCAAATTGTTATTATCACTCGACCACTCCACTAGCTTCAGAGTGGACGGTGTTGTGCTAGGGCTCAAAACGCCACCTGGTACTGAGATGAGTGTCGGTGATTGTGCTGGTTTGGTTGTGTCAAAGACTTCCCATACTGTTTCATCACTACTAGCAACCACCAGCCAATGTCGATCGGGGCTGATCGTAATGAGCTTTGGCGAAGTGGGGTAATTCTTCAACGACTTGTTGCTAAGGCTATTGGGGAACAAAAAGGGATATACATAGTGCGCTACAGTGTGTTCTTGCAAAATAGTAATGCGACTCCAATCACGATAACCTTGCTTAGAGAGTTTTAGCCTATACTCACCAGCTGGTAGGACTTTGCGGGCCGAAGTATTTTCTCCGCTATATACTCCGTTAATGGTTATTTGGGCGTTGCCTGGATGCGAATCAACAAAAATTAGTCCATTTTCAACGATTTCACCTGTTTTTGTGTCATATCCAAAACCAGACGCTGCTCTAACAAGTAGAGACGTCCCAAGAGCTACGCCAATCGCAAGGAAAACATAGCCAACAACGAGTCGACGGTGGTGAGCACGAGTTTTGCGAGGATCTAAAAAGTCCACAAGACTCCACCTCCAGTAAAGTCAGCTGCTGGCCGCTGGCCGCTGGCTGTTGGCTGAGCAATAATGGAGAATGAAATATGAAAAATATATGTTAAATGTCTAATGCTGGGTGTTAAGTCGGTCATTTTGGTTTTCTTCTTGCTGGTTAATGATTGTGTCACAAACATATATCAATCTCAAGTGTAACAGATGTCTAGGTTGCATCGTTTAGTGAAATTGTTGTAGTATGGAAGGTGGTAAGTAGGCGGTATAAGATTAATTAGTGCGTAAACTAAATACGACAGTTAACCAGAAATTCACCCAGCCCTCACAGGCTGCGGTGCTTAAAACACCCCCCGGAAAAGTACTAGACGGATTTATAAAACAAGCACGGCCTCAAGTAAAAAAAGCTGCCCGAGAAGTCCACCGCGGTGCACAAAAATCATCAACACTCATGCGTCAGGCTGTCAAAAAACCTGTAGCGTTTGCCAAGACACCAGTCAATTTATCTCCGGTTACGTATAGCGCTAAGAATCAAGCCAGAAAAGTCCGTGTGGAACTCAACCCGGCGCTCGATGTGCGCAACCGCACCGCGGAAGTTGCGGTGGACCTGATCGAAAGCCTGTTCGGCAAAAGCACCTTGATGCGCAAGT
>JAYTJL010000052.1:0-21815 GCA_043731125.1 Candidatus Saccharimonadota bacterium | reverse complement strand
GCCCTGGCTAACAGATGCCACAACTGCTATAATCACTCTGTTATTGGACGTGGCAGGGTAGCTCAGTTGGTTAGAGCACAGGACTCATAAGCCTGGGGTCGTGGGTTCAAATCCCGCCCCTGCTACCACGTAGAGTGCACCGCCTGTATATGAGTAGCGGGGTATTTTTATAAGTCGGCGTAGATAAAACGCCAAGCACTTATTGTAAGTCGGCACAGGCTAACAAGGATGTGCATGAGTAAGGTTGTTGATGCCACAGACGCTAGCCCATATAATCCGTTTTGATAATTAAAGTTAATTACCATTTGGTAGAAGTAGCTTATCAAAACAGGCAGAAGTTGAATCACTAAATAGATATATCCAACAAGAACACTGGCTATAACAACGAATAATGCCTTTCTAGAGACCACCGACTTCCAATACTTGGTGCGGTTGTATGAGTGTGGATGTACATACTCATCTGCTATTACGTCATTGTGCAGATTGGTGACGATATTTTTCAAAAACCAAATAACAATGTAGATAACCACACCCACCAAGCCCCAGACTAACATCTGACCTAGCCTGCCGGATGTGCTACTGCCAAGGATGCCACTGCCGTCCTCGCCAGACCCAAACAGTTCTAGTGAGTGGGCTTGACCGTTATAGTCACGTGTGAGGTAGTCCCAAAATTTTGAGGCGTTGAGTGCCACAAGGACAACAACACTCGTCAGCAAGTACAGCAGCATATGGAATGGGTTTGGTAAAAATAAGTCTTTAACCAGGTAAAACTGGTTACTGTTGTGAGATTTTATTTGTTGTTTGGACATTACTAGTTTAATTCTATATCAAAAGCACCATATTGAATGTTTTCCAACCTAAGGGGTGTAATATAACAGATGAGTATGAATGTGATTTTGCCGAAAGCTGGAGTGTATATAGTGGCCGTTTCTGGAGGTGTAGACTCTATAGTCTTGCTTGACTTGCTTGTCGGGCAAGCCCAGTTGTCAGTATACGAAAAGAAAAAAATCAATACCAATGGTTCGGGACTAGCGACAAGTGACACAATCAACACGCTTGAGTTGATTGTGGGGCATTTTAACCATGGAATTCGTGCAGACTCAATGGAAGACGAGAAGCTGGTAAGGGAAGCCGCCAAGAGACATGGGCTGCGGTTTGAAGTGGGCTATGGCGAGCTGGGCGCAAATGCGTCTGAAGAGAAAGCCAGGGACGCTCGATATGATTTTTTGTATAGTCTCAAGGCTCAGTATAATGCTGACGGGGTGATTACAGCTCATCACCAGGACGATCTTTTGGAAACCACAGCTATAAACATACTAAGAGGCACAGGCTGGCGCGGGCTGGTAGCGATGCAAAACAATTCTGTAGTGCTGCGTCCGTTGTTGCAGCTGACCAAAGTGGAGATATACGAATATGCTGCTCAGAATTGTCTATTTTGGCAAGAGGACAGCACAAATAGCTCACATTCGTATCTGCGCAATAGGGTGAGGGCGGTTTTTATAGAAAATATGACAGGGCAACAACGACTAGAGTTACTCTCTAGCATAAAGAGCATTGAAAACTTATCGAGCGAGATTAACCAATTAATTGCGAAAATATTGCAAAATCTAGAGGTGGAAGGTATGATTAACCGACAGAAATACAGTATTTTGCCAGTTGAAGTAGGCCGAGAAGTATTGGTGAGCTGGTTGCGTGGGCAAGGCAGTAGACAAATTGATAGTGCAGTAATTAATAGAGTAGATACTTTCCTACGCACCGGACGGCCTGGCAGCAGGACGGATATTGGTAGTGGTACATTTGTTAAGTTAGATAAAGAATTTGGACAGATAGTTAACTCCTTACAAAACAACCTGATATAATAACTGGAGTAATCGATGGATAAGAAAAAACTTGGTCTTGGCGGAAGTGGCAAAAACGGCGGTAATAAAAAGAACGCTAATTTTAAGAATGCCGGCTTTATAGCCCTGCTTGTTTTATTTGGACTTGTTGCATGGGCGGCCTTTAACCAACCTAGTAAACTCAAGACGGTACCATTGTCTCAAGTGATATCTGAAGCTAACTCAGGTCAAATAAAACAAATCACAGTTGTTGGAGAATCACAGCTCAAAGTTACACCGATAGGAAAGGAAGAACCGACTCTAGAGTCTTCTAAAGACCCAAGTGCGACACTTTTTGACCAAGGCCTGAAGCAGGGCAAGGTAGAACTAGAATACCAGCCAAAATCCGGTAGTGATGGAATATGGATTACGTTGTTAGGAAGTGTTTTACCAGTAATTATTATCGCAGTAATTCTTATTCTAATGTTCCGAAGCGCCCAGGGGCAAGGCAGTCAAGCTATGAGTTTTGGTAAAAGCAAGGCTAGGTTATACGGCAATGAAAAGAACAAAATAACATTCAAGGACATTGCAGGAAACGAAGAATCCAAACAAGACCTTGAAGAAGTTGTTGAGTTTTTGAAATTTCCCAAAAAATTTGAGGGCGTGGGCGCCAAGATACCAAAAGGTGTCTTGTTGGTCGGCCCTCCAGGAACGGGTAAAACAATGCTTGCAAGAGCTGTTGCCGGAGAAGCCAATGCACCATTCTTCTCTATTAGCGGTTCTGAATTTGTAGAAATGTTTGTAGGAGTTGGCGCCAGCCGTGTGCGTGATCTTTTCAATAAGGCCAAGAAAAATGCTCCTTGCATCATCTTTATTGACGAAATAGACGCTGTAGGCCGCAAAAGAGGCAGTGGCATGGGTGGTGGACATGATGAGCGAGAACAAACACTTAACCAAATATTGGTTGAAATGGATGGTTTTGAGCAGGGTGTAAATGTGATCGTACTGGCTGCAACCAACCGTTCTGATGTATTAGACCCAGCACTGCTGCGTCCGGGGCGCTTTGACCGCCGAGTCAACATAGACTTGCCGGACCGAAAAGACCGCGAAGCTATATTAAAAGTTCATTTTGCCGAAAAGCCTGTGAGTAAGGATGTGGATCTTAATTCTTTGGCTGCAAAAAGCGCTGGGTCTTCTGGTGCCGATCTGGCCAATATTGCCAATGAGGCTGCCATAATTGCCGCGCGTCACGACCGAAAAGTCATTGAAAATGACGATGTTGTAGCAGCATTTGAAAAAGTGGCTATCGGCCCGGAACGCAAGAGTAAAGTGATGAGTGAAAAAGAAAAAGAACTCACAGCCTACCATGAAGCTGGCCATGCTATTGTTGGCCACGTGTTGCCCGACAGCGACATGGTACACAAGGTGACCATCATTCCACGTGGTCCAACCGGAGGAGTAACATGGTTTATCCCACCAGAAGACAAAAGCTACCATAGCATCATTGAGTACAAAGACGTTTTGGCACGCATGCTAGGCGGCAGGGTAGCTGAGGAGATCGTATACGGCATGGACCGAGTAACAACTGGGGCTGGGTCTGATTTGCAGAAAGCAGCCGAGCTAGCAAGAGAAATGATAGTAAACCAGGGAATGGGCAAGAAGCTACGCAACCAAGTTTTCCATACAGACGACGGCATGATGTTTGACAGGATGATGCATGAAAAACAATATTCAGACGAAACAGCCAAAGTAATTGACGACGAAGTTGAAGCACTAATCACCGAAGCAACAGCTAGAGCACATGCCGTAGTCAAAGCTAATCGCACCAAACTAGAAGAACTCAAAGAATCCCTACTAGAAAAAGAAACCGTAGAAGCTGAAGAAGTACTCAGAATTCTAAAAGGCAGCTCGATGCCAAAGACCGCAGCCCTTTATTAATAGACGTTCTACTCTAGGGCCAGTTTTGATGTTAGCATCAGTGTTAAACTATTTGTATGGCGATTGAGAGAATAGTAAATACTTCTGTTGATGATACTTCTGTTGATGATAAGGCGGAGGAGAAGTTTGAAGAGACTCTGCGCCCCAGGGACTTTGCTAGTTATGTTGGGCAAGAGCATTTAAAGAAAAACCTCAAGCTGGCAATTGATGCCGCTACCAAACGTGGCGAACCAATCGACCACGTTCTACTGCACGGGCCTCCGGGCCTCGGTAAAACCACAATGGCAACTGTTATTGCTAACGAAATGGGCGCGCAAATACGTATAACCAGTGGTCCGGCCATTGAGCGGGCTGGTGACTTAGCCAGTTTGCTTACAAATTTACAGGATGGGGACATTTTATTTATTGATGAAATTCACCGCCTGCACCGATCAATAGAGGAGGTGCTGTATAGTGCCATGGAAGATTTTAAATTGGACATAATGCTGGGGAAGGGGCCTAGCGCTCGCTCTCTTCGTCTCGACCTCCCCAAATTCACAATTATTGGCGCTACCACTAGAACCGGGTCATTAGCAGCCCCATTACGAGACCGTTTTGGGCTGATACACAAATTAGAATTCTATACGCCGGAAGAAATTTCCAAGATTATCACTCGTGCGGCGGGCATTCTAAATGTAAAAGTAGAACCGGAGGCGGCTGATTTGTTGGCGCACCGTTCTCGGCTGACTCCGAGAATAGCCAATAGGTTATTAAAGCGTACCCGTGACTATGCTGATGTGAATGGCGATGGCATAATTGATCAAATTCGCGCTCATGAGTCATTAAAGATGATGGAAGTGGACGAACTTGGCCTAGACCCGGCTGATCGCAACTTATTGCATGCCTTGATTGAACACTACAATGGTGGGCCCGTAGGCGTGGATACTCTGGCCGCCATTACAGCCGAGGAACGCTCAACAATAGAAGACTTTTACGAGCCTTACCTTATGCAAATTGGACTATTGGAACGCACTCCGCGGGGTCGAAAAGCAACGAAGAAGGCTTGGAAGCATATCGGTAAGACCCCTCCAGCCGATAAAAGTACCAACGCCAGCCTGTTATAATAAAAATTAAGTCATGCCGCCTAATATCACACCAACGTCAGCTCCAGTACCCGACAGTTCTACTGGGCCGCCTACTATACTCTCTTTGCCGGTAGCAGCGCATGACCGTGAGTATGTAGAGTCAGACGAGTCCCTTGTAGTTGTTGTTCACCGCCATCCAATCGGCATCATACTAATATATCTTGAAGCTCTGGCTGCTATACTTGCCATAATCTTCTTAAGTGTGGTTGTTTTTCCTGGCATCTCAGATGAATTGAGAGGTGACGACCAGCCGTTACTCGTAGCGATATTACTACTTGCTGTTGGTGTAGTAGCTCTTGTTATGTTTGTGGCGACGTATATATATCGTCAGAACAGGATTTTAGTAACGGACAGAAGCCTTGTTCAGGTTACCCAAAAGGGACTTTTTGTACGAAAAGTATCAAGACTAAGCATGAGTAACGTTGAAGATGTTAGTGCTCAGCACCATGGGATACTTTCGACTATGTTTAACTATGGTATTTTGCATATACAAACAGCAGGGGAACGTGAAAACTTTGTTTTTAGATGGTGTCCAGACCCAGACAACTACGCTGATAAAATCCTAGATGCACGTCAGGCCTATGCGCACAGGCTAGAAGCAGACAAAGAACCCTAGGGGTAATATACTTAACAGGTCAAGCATATTTAGAATTTACAATGTTCAACGAGTTCAATCCTCAATGAAGCATCAATGTTGTTAATGCACTGAATGATTTGAAGCATTTCTGCATTCATTGACCGAGTTGATCTCGTTGTTCCAGTTCAAGCATTCATTGCGCTACTATTACTCCTGAAAGGGATTACTGCGTGCATCTTCGAATAGACTATGAACTTCTGCGTTAGTACTTTCAAGTGCCTCAATTTGAGACACCGCCTCTTTATTAACTTTTGGTATAGCAGTTGCCGATAGCGCAGCCGTCTCTTCATCTTGAGTTGGTTCTACTGTGGCTAGGCTGCTGATTTTCCAAACTACAAATACATATGAAAGTAGAACTACAATAACAAAAATGAAAGCTAAATGTTTTTGTACTACAAAAAAATATTTTTTTGCCTGTGGAACTATTGCTTTTAGATCTAGGTTTTTACTCATGGTTTAATAAAAATATTTAGTGTTACTGAAAAGTCAATTTGGTCGCTACCGTCTATAGGTTCAATGTTTAGCGCCACTATCTGTGCTGTTCTCTGGTTTTTTTCAATTCTTTGAAGAAAATCTACCATCTTTGCATAGGTGGGTTTTTTGTTGGCTGGGGTCTGGGGCGTGTTTTCTGGGGATAGGACAACTTCTATACTGTATAGCCCGGTGATATCACTAACTGGCTTGGCCTGCGACAAAATACTCTTTGACTCTGGCACAGCTGAGCTTGTGACTCCTCCCGTACCAGATAAACCAAGGTTACTGGATGGGAACGTTAGGTTTTGCAATGACAAACCAGCTGCCTCGGCCGTAGCAAAGATGTCAACTACAGCTTGGGCCTGGTCTTTGTCACCAGGGATGACAGCCTTAGCAATGCTCTGGTAATAGCTGTATTTTTCAACTTCGGCTTTAGCCTGGGTAAGCGAATCTATCTGCGCCTTAGTGATAGAGTCTTCAAGACGCAATTTAGTAAGAGTTTTACTTTTGCCGGTGAGCATGGAAAGACCAAAAAACAACGTAACGAAGAACAATAAGACACAAAGACCCAGCAGGCTGCGGAGAATGAGAGTTTTTCTTTTTGTACTCACTGGTTGCTCCCCGGTGTAGGAATATTTAAGAATTTATTTTTGGATTCTTTTGAAAACAACGCCTTCAAGACAATACTGCACTTGTAAGCAGTGTCGGCGCTTGTACAGCTAAGACTGATTATGTCAGCGCGGGAAAAAATTCCGCTTTGCTCGTCACTTAAGTTGAGTGCAATTTGGGCCCCACTTTTGTAGTCTTTACTGCTGGCAGCTAAGTCTATAGACCCATCAGCTTTGGTTAGCGTAAGCCCGTCCAGTACGGTACCCGGAGGCATTACTTGACCGATGTTTTGAATAAGCTGCGAAAAGCGGACTTCTTTACCAAGTACTTGGTTAATAGTCTTGATGTCGTTGGATATCACTGAAGCTTCTTTTTTAACTCCTTCTAAATTTTGGGCTACTAAATTGTTTTTGCCTAATGCAATCTGAGAAGTAAGCTGCTTAGTCTCGTGGTTGAGGTACAGCCAGCCACTGGCTAGAATGATCACAAGTAGCACAGTCGCGGCTATTGCCGCACCCATCCAGCGCAGAGTGGTTTCATTGTTTTTGCTATGTCGTATTGAATTGACATATTCTCCAGGCAGCATGTTAATCATGCAATGGTTTCTCCGGGGTGCAGGAAGGCTTGGCCAGCTACGGTGAGATATACAGTACGCTCCTCGTCGCTAAGTTGGCGTAGGTTGCCAAAGTCCATTTGCGACCAAGGGTCTACTATTTGGACAGTTAAGTTGAGTTGCCTAGACAAATATTGGATGAAGCCTGGCATGTTGGACCCGCCTCCAAGTGCCAATACCTTAGTTATTTCTTTTTTAGATTCAGCTGTCCGTTCGGCGTAATATCGCATCATTTTTTGAATTTCCCTAACCAGGCTCTCTATCTGAGGCTTGACCACTGAAAGAACGGCTTCTTGGTTTTTGGACTCACCAATGCCGTTGAGACACTTAATGACATATGCCTCATCACGAGTGATTTTTAGTGTTTTAGCAAGGTTGGTTGTCAAGGCTTCACCGCCACCTGGGATAGTGCTATTAACAAAAAGAGCCTGGTCATAAATTGCTACGTCTATAGCGGTAGAGCCAAAGTCAATCAGGACCGCTGGTTCTTTAGGTGAGATGCCACTTAGGTTAAAAAGTCTTGCCGATGCGTTCATTGTTGGTTCTAGTGCAACTGGCACCAAGCTCATTGAATGCAAAAACTCCATATAGCTGTCAATAATCTTACGAGGTGTGGCAACAAGTAAGACATCCATGCCCTGGTCGGTGTCTCGTAGTTTTTCGTGATCAATATATAGACTGTCTACAGGCATTGGTACATACTGTTCTACTTCAAGTTTGACAGCTTCTTCTATTTGGTTGTCTTCTATTTTGGGTAGGGTAATGAGTCTAGAAAAAGTATGAGAAGTAGGGATGGTACAGGCAACTTCTTTACTGGTAATAGAACCGACAAGACGATTATTGAAGAGGTCTATCATGGCCGTGGCTAGGTCTTCTTGCCGGATTATGTCGCCATTAGGTCCAAGAGTGGTATCGGCGTAATTGCCGCTTATGCCGTACCCAACCACAGTCGGCTTTTCCGGATTTGTAGCACTAATTTCCATCACTTTCATTGTGGAGTGTCCAATGTCTAGCGCAAACAATGCTTCGTTACCGGTGATTCCTAGTCTTGTCATATATTTGTCTATTAATTTTTGCCCATCAATATTGAGTGCTAATGCTTACACGCATTATAACAGATTAACGAAGAGTCGTTATGTGGACACGTTGACCTGTCATTCTTAGTTGAAAATATGTATGTATCCATTCAGGACCCATATGGTACTAACAACACCCGAACTAGTTCCAAATGTGACTGTGCCAGTGTTGGACATCTGCACAGTCTGGCCTATGAGGGCTCCAATTTGACCACTGTTGTTGACGGTAACTTTGGACCAGTATGCATAAAATATGGTCTGCGGGCCTTCTGCTGAGTTGCTAAGTGAAATTGTTTGCTGGTTGCGGGAGTTGTATAAATCTGATCCTGTAACGGTGGCACAATCAGGTGAACAACCTGAATTGCTCCAAAAAGTAATTATCTGAAAACCGGTACTACTAGCGTTTGATACTAATTTAGAGCTTTGGGAAAACTGCGCACCGCTACTGCCATCTATCATGATAACTGGACGAGTTGCGCCAAGCGAGTCGGCAACTTTAACCTGTGAAGTATTGGAAGTAGTAAAGTTGCCTGTTATCCAGACATTTCCCTGAACTGTGACTACGCAAGAATTACTGACTGTTACGTTGCCAGTAATTTTGGTGTTAGCGGCCCAAGTACGTGTTTGTGAGCCATTGCATGAGGCTGCTGCACCCGTTATGGTTGTTGCTACTGCGGCTTGTTGTGCAGCCCTGTCATGCACCGGTAAGGGCTGAGATGCCACACCCGACGAGGCCACTAGCCCTGGATTGGTCATTCCGGCACCACTACTTTGGTTATTGGCGCGAACGGTACCATATATATGTGCTTGGTTGTTTATTGAGATGGGTTGTCCGTTCTCACCACTATTACAAATACGTGGATAGGTGGCATCGGCCGGCACCGGGCAGGACTGATGGGCTACATCCACATTGACAAAGTTGGTGCTCAGTCCAATTTGAGCTGTATTTGACATAGTGATAGTGCCGTTAATAAGTACATCACCACCAACAATTTTTGCCGAATTACTGAGAATAAGTCCACCCTGGCCGCTCACCAAACTGTAGGTTCCTGACTCAACCGGGCGCAAATCAGCACTTATCTTAACTGTTGAGTGGGGTGTTGCGGACGTTGAAGGCCAGTAGGTTTTTCCGGTAACCACCAGGCTTTTGCTGGTTGGGCTGTTGGTTATGACCTGGACTGAAAAAGCGGTCTTAGATGTGACGTTATTCTGCAATATTACATCTACGGCGGTGCCCGTCCAAGAGGGGTCAGTATTCAACTGGGCGACACCATAGTCTATGGCTGCATCGGCGCTAAGTTGCGCCTGCGAATGGAATTGGTCTTTTCTGGCTATGTTTAGACTATTAGTGGATAGGCTTAAATATGATGCGACCATTAGGATAAGGAATGGGAAAGTAGCAACCAGCATGATTAGAATATTGCCTTGCTGATTATTGTAATTATTAAATATTTTCATAACTAAAACCTATTCCTTAGTGTTACTCGGATAGAATTATCAAGTGACAAGACTTGGCCAAAGATGGTTCGACCCATTGCAAGGTCTATCTTAACTGATCTAGCAATTGTAGTATCAGCGGTTGTTGTGCCATCTTGGTCGTATAGCGTAAAGCTCATGGTGCTTACGTATTCTGCTAAAGCTTTATCGGCCGGACAGCTTGGAGTTGCTGATGCTGGGGGGCAAGAAGTCACAATAGTATTACCTGCGGCGCTTGGATGGGCCAGCGTCCTCCTCATTAGGGTTGAGCCAGACTTGTAATACACCAACTCATTCATGTATGGGTCGCCCGTATTAACGTCAATTATATAGTCACGGCTTGAGTCGTACGCGGGGACAGTAATTATAATCACAAAATTGGCACTGGATGTAGTCCAGCCACCCCCGGGTGCATTAGCATCGGTGATTTGGTTAGATTGGCGTACGCCTTCGCCGTAGCGCAAGGCTTCGACGGTTGAACGTAGCAGGTTTTGTGAACTTACCGTCATATCAATTTCGGCATTGGTTTTGGTAATTAACTTGTAATAGTTAGTGATGACGCTTGAAAAAGCCACCAACAAAATACCAATTATCACAATAGAAACGGTGAGTTCGACTATTGTAAACCCTGCTTGCTTTTGTCTACTGCCCAACACCTAATTCTCCTACGTAGGTTGTATATGTATAGCTGCGAGCATCACCTTGATCATTATAAGAAATAGTCACAACTGCCTTTTTTATGCCGTTGCCTTCGTCTGTCACCTCTAAAGATCCACTCTTTGGTGAATTCAATTCGCTTGGTAACTCACCGGTAACAGATGTAGTTCCAACATTTAGTCCGTTATAGCCGACATTGCGAAGAGACTCAATCTTGCCCTCAACATATGCGTTCGACAAGGTAAGGTCTCTCCCTCTCTGCGATATATGTAGATAACTGCTAACAGAGACTTGCAAGACTGCTACAAAAATAACACCGACAACAATGCTGATAATTAGTTCGGTTATTGTAAACCCGCTTGTAACACGGGACTGAGGCTTGTGCTTCCACCGTTTTGTCATAGTAGTTATCCTTAATTATAAAGCAAAACTCCGAGGTTAGTACCCCGGAGTTTTTAGCTACTTTTAAACTAATCTTTAGTTAAGAGACTGTTTGACGTATGTACCGCCAGCTTCAAGCGTAGCTGTTAGTGTGTACTGGGTACAATCACCGTTAGCCGCATTGTCACAGCCAGCTGGTGTTACAGCGTAGGCATATGAGTTCGCTGCTGGGGCTGCTACTAGTGTTTGTGCGGCACCCTTAGGGTCTTGCAGTGCAGCAGAATCAAGTCCCTTCATGTTTGCCGACCTAAAGGTTGAATCGTTAGCATTAGCCAAAGTTGGATAACGTCCACTTTGAGCGTTGAATGCCTCTAGGTGACTAGCGATTGCATTAATATCCGTTTTTCGTTCTGTGTCACGTGCTTTTTGTTGAATTCCGTTATAAGTAACTATAACTAGTGCGGCTAAGATGCCGATCACCACGATAACAATCAAAAGTTCTACGATTGTAAAACCGCGGTTAAGTTTTTTATTTAGTGCCATTGTGAGAGTGCCCACCCTTCTTTTTTACTTTTTTGATTACATTTTATGAGCGAAGAACTACTTGTTCTATGTTCTTGATTATAGACATAAGCGAAATTCTGTCAATAGGGGTTTGTTTGCTTAACCACCGACGTTTTTTGACAAGCCAGCTATTGGTCCCATCACAGAGGCGGCTATGAGTCCGACCAATCCCCCTAGAATCACAATCATAATAGGTTCTATTATGCTCGCCAGTCCGTCAATAACGGCATCGACCTCTTCTTCGTAGAAGTCAGCTACTTTTATTAATATTTCATCTATTTTGCCCGTCTCCTCACCTACAGTCATCATTTGTCCAACAATTGGTGGAAAATATGGAGCGGCAAGTAGTTCTTTCCCAAGGGGTTTTCCGTTGCGGACGGCATCGGCGACTCCTACTAGCTCTTTCTGTATCACTTTGTTGCCAACGGCTCTCCCCGTAACTTCTAGTGCCTCTAGTACCGTCACCCCAGAGCTCATTAAAGAGGCAAAGGTACGAGCAAACCTAGCTATAGCAACCTTGGCTATTATTTTTCCAAAAATAGGGACTCGTAGCAGTAGAGCGTGCCACCTGTAGCGACCTTTTTCTGTCTTGAGCCATCTTTTGAAGATGTAAACTGCCAGTACAATACCAACAAGAATGAATATTATATTGTGCTGCATAAAACTACTGGCACCTAGCATAGCCCGAGAATAGACAGGCAACTGGGCATCTTCGCCGCCTAGGTCTGTAATAATTTTGGATATCTTAGGCATGATGACCAACATAATTCCGAAGAAGGCAATAACCGTAATTGAAAGAATTACTGTTGGATAAGCCATTGCTGACTTTATCTTCTGGTGAATATGAGCTTCTTTCTCTACCTGAGCAGCAAGCCTTATCAGAATTTCGTTTAGAATACCGCCGGTCTCTCCTGCGCGGACCATGTTGATATATACGTCGGAAAATACGTTAGGAAATTTTGCCAAGGCGTCGGCCATGGGCATTCCCGACTCTATGTCTCTTTCGATGGATACAATAACTTCTTTAAATTTCTTATTTTCGGTCTGATCAGCAAGTGTACCGAGACCTCTTGGCAGGGGTACGCCTGCGGAGATCATTGTTGAGAGTTCGCGTGTGAATACAACCAGCTCTTTGCTCTTAACCGGCTTACCCCCAATTTTAAATTTTTTTTTGGCCTTTGTTTCTTTTATTGTGATTGGCCTAGTCCCTTGGCCGCGTAACATACCTATGGCTGCTTCTCTATTTGGCGCACTAATACTGCCGTTTATTTGTTGGTTTTGAGCATTGAAGGCGGTATAAGAAAACTGTGCCATCTAAATTTTTCCCCCAGAAAAATTTAGAGTCCAGAGCTGGGCTACATTGAAAAATGGTAAATGATGAATAAATGTTAATTGATAATTGCTAAATGGTAATTGAAATGGCTCTGTCATTTCGTTATCTTTCGCTGGTGACTCGCATCACTTCCTCTAAGGTTGTTTGTCCTCGTAGTGCTTTAATAAAACCATCTGTCTGCATGGTGACCATGCCTTCTTTGATTGCCTGTGACTGTATTTCTTCTGAGGTGCTACTGCCCGTAATAAGTTTTTGAATATCAGGAGTTAAGGCCAGAACCTCATAAATACCCACACGACTACGAAAAGTTGTTTGCCCGGCCTGACCTTTTATACGCCACAGTCTTTTTATGCTCTCCTCGGTAGTGGCGGGTTCGGCGGTCAGTGGTGACTTGCTGTCTGCCCCGGGGAGTCCCACTTTTCCTTCGATTGCTTGCAACTCTAGGTTGTGAATTCTAGACATTGCCTCGGCACCATCTACACCAAAGGCAGTTTCGATGCGTTTTATGGTGGTTTCGTCTGGCTCGTAAGGCTCTATACTCTCTGAAACCAATTTGCGTACGAGTCGCTGTCCTACAATAGCCCTAACAGTACTGGCTATCAAAAATGGCTCAATCCCCATGTCTAGTAAGCGAGGCAGGCAGGTAGCTGCATTATTGGTGTGCAGTGTTGAGAAAACCAAGTGTCCCGTTAGTGCGGCCTGAATTGCCAAGCTAGCGGTCTCGGCATCACGAATTTCCCCAACCATTATTATGTTGGGGTCTTGGCGAAGCAGTGCTCTTAGTCCATTTGCGAAAGTCATGCCAACTGCTGGATTGGCCTGGACTTGGTTGATGCCAGGAATTTTATACTCAACAGGGTCTTCTACAGTACTAATGTTGACAGCTGGCTGGTTGAGGCGGCTAAGAATGCTAAACAAAGAGGTACTTTTTCCAGATCCAGTTGGGCCAGTGAATAGAATCAGGCCGTGTGGGCGGGTAATGGCATGTTCTAGATTCTCCAGGCTACTACCCCAAAAACCGAGCTCTTCAAGGGTGGATGCTTTGTTGGACTCGCTCAATATACGCATTACTACCTTCTCGCCATCGGCAATCGGCAGGGTGCTTACACGCAGTGCAAACTGACCACTGCCAATGTTTACCTTAAACCGACCGTCTTGAGGTGCTCGTCTTTCGTCTATTTTTAGGTTGGAAAGAATTTTGATACGGCTAACCAGTGAGGCCAAAACTTTCTTTGGTAAGCGGTTGGTCTCTTTTAGCTGGCCATCAACGCGGTAGCGGATACTGACGAAGTCTTCCCGCGGTTCTATATGGATGTCGCTAGCTCCTTGTTTGATAGCGTATTCAATAACTAGGTTTACTGTTTGGGCAATTGGACTATCTTCGGCTACCTCTTCTTCGGAGACTTGTATTTCCTCGGTCTCGGTAGCCTCAGAGGCAATCACCTGAGTGAGTTCGCCAGAAATATTTTCACGGTACTGGTCTAGCACTGCCAGGATGTTGGAGTGTGTGGCTACATGCACTTGCAAATTGGCCCCCAGGCGCTTTTGTAAGAAGTTTACAGCTTGGACGTCGTCCGGGTCTTCTAGGGCAAGGTTTTTTGTGCCATCTTGCCCAACGCTAAAGAGTACTGCGTTGTATTGACGGGCTATCTTTTCAGGAATCAGCTTTAGGACCTCTTTATTGACGTCCTTAGGGTTAATTTCCACAAAGGGTACATCAATCAGGCCAGAATAAAGCTGTGTTAGTTCTTTCTCTGAAATCAAATTGGCTTTAACAGCCAACTCTTGCAAGGGCTGGTTTTCTGTTTTTTGCTGCTCAATAAGACTCTTGAGCTGCTCGTCATTTACCTTATGGTTTTTTTCGAGCATAGCAATAACGTAGCTGTCGTTAATGCGCATATGCTTAGTATAGCGGTAAAACACTGCTAATCGCTACTCATGTTTGGCTAAAATTAGCTCAACCACTTTTTGTGGGCGAACGGCTTGATATACTTGGGGTACATTCAGATTTACTTTAGGGGTTAGGAGAAAATATTATGGCAAAGAAAGAAAAAGAAGCGAAAATTGTACAAGATACGTCGGGCGGTAAAAGCCAGGCATTGCAGTTGGCGGTAGACCAAATTGAAAAACAGTTTGGAAAGGGGTCTATTATGCGTCTTGGTGAAGCACACAAAATTGACGTAGAGACTATCCCAACGGGCAGCCTTAGTCTAGATCTAGCACTCGGTGGTGGCATTCCAAAGGGTAGAATAATTGAAATTTATGGTCCAGAGAGCTCAGGTAAGACCACAGTGTGCTTGCACGCCGTGGCAGAGGTGCAGAAGGCCGGGGGTACTGCAGCGTTCATTGATGCCGAGCATGCTCTTGACCCGGCATATGCAAAAAGACTTGGCGTCAACACAGAAAATCTGTTGATTTCTCAGCCTGATAGTGGAGAACAAGCATTAGAGATTCTTGAAACATTAGTCCGCAGCAATGCTGTGGATATTGTGGTGATTGACTCAGTTGCGGCGCTTGTTCCTCAGGCCGAGATTGAAGGCGACATGGGCGATGCTCACATGGGCTTGCAAGCTCGACTTATGAGTCAAGCGCTACGCAAACTGACTGGCGTAATAGGTCGTACCAAATGCACCGTTATATTCGTTAACCAGCTGCGCATGAAGATTGGTGTGATGTTTGGCAACCCGGAAACAACCACTGGTGGCCAGGCACTAAAATTCTACTCATCAGTGCGCATGGATATTCGACGTATTTCACAAATCAAAACGGGGGAAGCCATCATTGGTAACCACGTTAGAGTGAAAGTAGTTAAAAACAAAGTTGCGCCACCATTCCGGGAGGCTGAATTCGACATTATGTACAACCAGGGCATAAGTCGAGAAGGTGACTTAATTGACTTGGCTGCCACCTACGAAATAGTCCAAAAAAGTGGTGCTTGGTATGAATACGAAGGTCAAAAAATTGCCCAAGGCAGGGAAGCTGCTAAAAGTTACTTAGCCGAAAACCCTAAAGTCTTTGAAGAAATAGCCAAAAAGACCCGTGAAGCCGCATCTACAGTAGAATAGAAACATGACCGCCACCAGCCATAGTCTGACAGGGGCTGTTATTGCACTAGCAATAAAACAGCCTTTGCTGGCAATCCCCTTGGCACTACTCAGTCATTTTATTTGTGACATGATTCCACATTTTGATAGTGGAGCCAGCAACCAAAAGATTGCCAGACTAGCCATAGCGGTTGACTGCGCAGTAGCCGGAACTGCGACACTTCTTTTATCGTTTGTATTGGATCTTGGTGTACCACACTGGCAAATATTCTTGTGTATGTTTGCCGCAATGTCACCAGACCTAGTGTGGGGGTGGAGATATTATCGCCTCAAAGACTTAAAGAAAGTAATTTCTGAGCCAATGTCACGGTTTTCTAATAAACACCAAAAAATTCAGTGGAGCGAAACTCCCCAGGGCCTTGCGGTCGATCTGGCCTGGAGCGCAACAATGGTAATATTGATTGCTCGCTTGGCACAGGGATGAAAGTAACCTCTATAAAAGTTCAAGTTAAAAATCCAGAAAGAGTTAGTGTGTTTCTAGACGGCATGTATAGTTTTTCGCTGAGCCTAGACCAGCTGGCTGATTCAAGAATTAACAAAGAGGACGAACTCTCACCAAGCGACGTTAAAAAATACGAAAAACTTTCTGCCGATGGAAAGTTGCGAGCTCGGGCGCTAGAGTGGTTACTCAACAGGCCACATTCCACTAGGGAATTTAATGACTATTTGTATCGTAAAAAGGCTGATTCGGAACTCAGCGAAAGTCTTATCACTGAATTTACTGCGAAAAAATATATAGATGACGCGGCGTATGCCAAATGGCTAGTTGAACTACGCAGTCGCAAGGGTAAAAGCAACCGTGCCATAGTTGCCGAACTTGCTGTCAAAGGTATCAGCAGGGAAGTAGCATCCGAAGCGTTGAGTGAATCTGGCGTTAACGAAGAAGATCGCTTAAGAGACCTGATAGAGAAAAAGAAAAACAACTCACGCTACGTGAGCGAACCGCTGAAGTTTAAGCAATATCTGGTAAGTAAGGGCTTTAGCTATGAACTGGTTAACCAACAGCTAAATCAATGCGACTAGCCTAGCCTGTCATAGGAATACTTAACAAGTCAAGCATTTGTGTTTTTTAGTTGGCTATTGCAGCTGCGGCCACGGAGGAACTTTCGGTAACTCGTGCGTCGGCTTCGTCGACCAAGATGTAAGTGTCTGTGACTTCTAAAATTTGGGACCTAGCAATCAGGAGAGTATCTTCCGCGGCAAAGACTTTAGTAAGCGGTTTGGTGACATATATCTTTTGTATAAACATACCTTCGTCGTAGGTAAAATCACTGACCTTACCTATTTTGTGGCGTTTTGTCTTTACCAATTTTCCAAGAAGAGTAAACTTGATTTGCAAAATTTCCTTGTGACGCACTAGGTCGGCTACGGCCGAAATTGCTGATTCATCATCAACTGCCAGGCCTGTTGGCATAACCTCACGAACGTCATCAGCTAGTAGCACAGCGTCACCTGGGTGCCCAGGAGCAGCGCACCACCAGCCAATTATCTTTAAGTTGTTGGGGTCTATAACCACATCAACTGCTGTAGCGATTGGTCCACCGCTTCGTAGACTAAGCACCGGCCTGTTTCGGAGAGTGTTACTTAGCATTAGCATCTACATTTCATTATACCGCTAAAAATCAGCCTTGGTGCCAAAAAATTACAACAAAACATCAAAGCACAATCACTTGCCATGGAACCAATCAGTCGTATAATTGGATCAAATGAGAAAATATTGTATAGTAATATTTCTTATGTTTATGATGGTGGTCTTTATTGGTGCGGTGTCTCCTCACCTGCTGGCCGATAGCCCCTTAGCAAAACAACTCCAGATAACTCAAATAAAAATAACTGGTGACGAATTCGTAGTTTTACACAATGCAACGACTGGCAACCTCAACCTCGGCAACTTCTGGCTACAGTACTACAACGAGTTTAATCTCTCTCTTGCCGGGGTTTCAAACAGCACTCAACAGTTGCCAGCGGTAACTTTGCAGCCCAATCAAGAAATACTACTAGCTGTTGGCTCCGCTGCTAACTGTGGGCAAGTCTGGGTGTCCAAGCTATCTTTCAGCCTGAAAGATAGTGCCGGATTACTACAGGTAGTTGGTGTCTCACAGGCGGGTGGGGCGGTTTTATACAAAAGTGAAGACCAGGTTAGTTGGAGTTCTAAAGCTACCGATACGGTTGACTTGAAAGGGATTTCTACTAGTTCGACAAATCCGATTTGGTACAGAAGCGCCACGGGCTGGATCAGTTCTTCCTTGCCACTGGGCTGCACAGCAGTTGGCTCGGCTGTCTCAGCGTCAACTTCAACCCCGGCCAGTCTAACTAGAATCAATAGTTCACCTCCGTCGATTGTTCTGGGAGCTTCTACTCCCAGCGAACCATCAACACCACCAGTAAACATTGGGTTAGTGGCGCCGCAAATTTCAGAAGTGTTGCCCAACCCAGCCTCACCTCAAAGCGATGCCACGGACGAATACGTAGAGTTGTACAACCCTAATGATGCCAAGTTTGATTTGAGTGGGTATAGTCTCAGAACAGGGTCCACGACTTACCACTATTACTCGTTCCCTTCAGGGCAATTTATTTTGCAACCGCATGAATTCAGGGCATTTTATGCACCTCAAACAGGCATAACGCTGAGCAATTCGGGAGGCCAAGCAGCACTACTTGACCCTGCCGATAATCTGTTGGCTGAGACAGATGTATATGACACGGCCAAAGACGGACAAGCGTGGGTATTTTCTCAAGGCCTATGGCAGTGGACTACTCTGCCGTCACCCAGTGCCGCTAATGTTATTAGCGCGCCAGTAACGTTAGCAATAAAATCATCCACGAAGAATTCCAAGCCAAAAAAGTCCACCACCATTGCTAGCACGTCTAAAAAATCGTCGACCGGCAGCATAAACCAAACGATTACTCCTTTCAGTCCAACAACGGTAAAAAACAGCCTGCTGCACCCGCTTGTGCTTGCAGTGGTGGGCCTTGCCGCCGTACTATATGCCTGTTATGAATACCGACATGATCTTTCAAATATACACTTCCGACTCCGCCGATACCGAACGCATAGGCGAGACTCTCGGAGAGTTGCTTAAAGGCGGAGAGGTTATAAATTTACGAGCCGACCTGGGTGGCGGTAAAACAACTTTTGTTAAAGGCCTGGCGAGGGGAGCTGGCAGCAAAGACCGCGTTGCTAGCCCTACATTTACACTTAGTAAAATATATTTTGGCAACAACCTTGAAATTCACCACTATGACTTTTACAGACTAACTGATGCCGGAGTGCTATTTGATCAGGTTGAAGAGTCTATATCATCACCACACGTAGTGACGGTAATTGAATGGTCGGAAGTCGTAAAAGCGGCTATGCCAACTGGCGCAGTCAATATACTCTTCGAACCAGTCTCAAACAATCCAGACGAAAGGACAATCACAATCAGTTATTCAAAGGAAAGCTTTGATTTGATAGAACAGCTAAAGACAGGGCTAGTCACGGTTAAACCATGAAAATACTCGTACTTCGGACAGACAGGCCAAAGGCTGAGGTGGGTATATATGATAACGAAATAAACCTGGTGTATCAAAAATGGGAAGCTCACCTGAGACTAGCAGAAACTATTCACCTGAAACTAAGAGATATACTTGACCTGTTAAGTATATCTCTAGATGAGCTTGAAGGCATTGTTGTCTTTAAAGGCCCTGGTAGTTTTACTGGCCTACGAATAGGAATCAGCGTCGCCAATGCCCTAGCCAGCGCAAACAGCATTCCTATTATTGGTTCAACTACCGAAGATTGGATTTCGGCGGGATTAAAAAGATTGCTAGAAGGCAAGAATGACTTAGTAGTAGTGCCAGAATACGGCGCCGCAGTAAGAACCACAACGCAAAAAAAGTGAGCCAGCCCTAGTTGAGTTTGACGTGCATCCCGGCGCGACTTATATTAGTAGTAGGATTATCCATCAATCGGAGTTTTATAAGTTCGCAGGTAAGTACAATGCGAACACCGGGAGTCCTAGAGTCGAGATATATAAACATTTTTAGCAGAACTGACTAGCTATAGTCTGTAAATGGTCAACCTTGGACTAATGAAGTGATAGTGACTGTCCACACGGAAGAACATCTCAGGAGCTAGTCAGACACCCTAGAAGAAAGGGGTAACATATGGATCCAATCACTATTGTGCTGGCAATAGCCGGCCTTGCTGTTGGTGCCGGCGGTTCGACTGTATATGCGCGGAAGCGTAGCGCTGGTGCGGCAGACGAAATAAAGAAAGAGCTTTCAAAAGCCAAGAAAGAGGCTGAAGCAACCATCAGGAAGGCCAACGAAGAGGCCGATAAAAGGGTTGAAGAAGCACGCAAGGATGAGCAAAAAAGACGCAGTGAGCTAAAAGAAATAGAACAGCGTCTCATCAATCGCGAGGACGCTATGGATAGGAAGTTAGACGACTTGGACAAACGCTCAGAAAATCTTAGAAAAGCTGAAGACGAAGTTGAAGGGTTGAAGAACGAAATTCGAGACATCCGAACCAAGCAACAGGATAAGTTAGAAAAAGTCGCCAAATTGTCTAAGTCTGATGCTACAGATAAGTTGATGCAGATGACTGAGAGAGACATCAAAGCTGACTTATTAGGCCTAATAGTAAAGTTGCAAAACGAAGCCAAGGAAAATGCAGAAGAAAAGGCTGGCGTACTTATTGCTGAGGCCATGGAGCGAATGGCTAGCGAAGTTACATCAGAACGCACTGTTAGTTCTGTCAAGCTCGAAGACGAAGAAATGAAGGGTCGCATTATCGGTAAAGAAGGACGCAATATACAGGCACTGCAAAGAGCCACTGGGGTGGATATATTGGTAGATGAAACACCGGGTATGATTGTACTTTCCAGCTTTGACCCTATTCGCAGAGAGGTAGCACGTCAGGCTATGGAGATGCTGCTAAAAGACGGCCGTGTGCACCCAGGACGAATTGAAGAAGTGGTTGAAAAGGCGCAAAAACAAGTACAGAAAGATGTCATACGGGCCGGTGAAGATGCTGCTCGAGAAGTCGGTGTGATTGGCATTCCGAAAGAGATTCTACAACTGCTTGGAGAATTGAAATACCGAACTAGCTACGGCCAAAATATGCTCAAGCACAGCACCGAAATTGCTCACCTTGCAGGTGTGTTTGCAGACCAGCTGGGTGCTGATGTGAAGACTGCAAAATATGCTGGACTAGTCCATGACATTGGTAAAGCACTCAGTCATAAGGTAGAAGGTAAGCACCATCATATTTCTGGCGAGATGCTTCGCAAATATGGTGCGCCAGAGGAAGTTGCTTTGGCTGCAGAACAGCACCACGATGACATGGAAACAACCAGCGTCGAAGCCATTATTATCCGAGTCTGTGACGCCATTTCTGCCGCAAGGCCAGGTGCGCGCAACATTAGCGCAGAGAACTTTAGTGAACGCATGAAAGACCTGGAAAACACCGCACTCGGTTTTGAGGGTATTGAGAAAGCCTACGCCATTAGTGCAGGACGAGAAGTTCGCGTCTTAGTACAACCAAAAGCAATAGACGATCTGCAGGCTATAAAACTCGCCCGCGACATAGCTAACAAGATTGAGTCCACTATGCAGTACCCAGGAACAATCAAGGTAAATGTCATCCGCGAAACCCGTGCAATCGAATTCGCAAAATAGTGAAACGGGCATTGGTGCTTCATGGGTACCGTGGTAACCCGTACGTAAATTGGTATCCCTGGATAGCTTGGAAGCTTCGCAGAGCGGGCTACCGGACATGGGTACCTCGTTTGCCCATGGCCTTGATGCCCAACGGAAAGACTTGGACACAGAAGATACTTTCAAAGAGTGACTGGGACTTCAATGGTTCGCTAATAATTGGCCATTCAGCAGGAGCTGTAGAAATACTTAACTTGTTAAGTGTCCTACCAAAAAACCAAAAAATTAAGACTGCGGTTTTGGTTAGCGCATTTAGACCAAACCCGCAGTGGCCCGCACTAAAGAAACTTGTACCCGAACCACTTGATT
>JAYTJL010000051.1:0-3110 GCA_043731125.1 Candidatus Saccharimonadota bacterium | reverse complement strand
GGGCGGGAGTGCCAAATAAGAGCATGGCCAGTCAATATTTAAACAAGCGGTTTCTGAGCTATGTCCCATGGAACATGACAAACAGTCTCGACCTCTACTTGGATATGCCACCACGCGCTATTGTATCTGAGGAAACGCTGAAGAAGGCCATCACGCTTTTTTACAAGATGGTGACTGACAAGAGCACGGCTAGGTTGCTAGGTAGAACAAACAAGGCACTCGCTGAGTATGCAAGCACGTCTTTTTCGGATTCTATTTTAGTCGCCTGGCTACAAGTGGAGACCTATTTGTATGAAGTGCTCAAGGCCTACATGTTGAAGGAGGGCAGCGCCCGTTTCAATTCGGACAGAAGGAATCGGTTACTTAAAGACTCGTCAGTATCCGAAGTTATTGAAGTCTTAGAGGTGGCTGGCCTACTTGACCGTGGTCTATACAAATTATTAAGTGAAGTGCGTCGCGCGCGGAACATGATCGTCCATGACGACTACTCGGCAAGTCTCAAAGAGGCAACGAAATCAATCGAGTTGGCTCAAAAGATCGTCGAAGCAAAGACAGGAGAGGCACTAGTCTTTCACGCAAGCTTGCAGTGGAGTGGTTTTTAGGCTTTTAGAGTCTTTGGTGTTTCCGACACCACACTTCGTTCTGCTCACTAATTGACTTGTATTGCGGTGCTACAGTCTCTCTGAGAAGATGGATGAGTGGCATGGGCGGGTTCGAGAGTGTACCGCTTAGTTCCACTTAATTTAGTATTTTGTAGCCGACGCCAGTTACCAACAGCAGTATGCCAAAAGCCACCAGCCATATGTGCTTGGGTTTTTTCGAAACCTCACTAGCCTTACCCATTTCATTAATTGTATAATAGCGCCCCCTTCTCTGCTATTATTAGCTTAAGCAAAAAAGGGGGATTTGAAATGCGTAGTCAAAAAGGGTTCACTGCCGTAGAAGGATTGTTAATTTTTGTAGTAGTTGGCATTGTTGGTTTTGCTGGCTGGTATGTATATGACAGTGGCCAAAAGACTAACGATATATATGACAAATCTACAAATGTAGATACTCCAACAAAAGCTAGCAAAAAACAAGCTGCTAGTGATGTTCAGTCAACTCCCATTACCCAGGCACTGATAGACAACATTGCTGATTCTATAAAGAGTCAAAATACAGCCGCACTTGAAGGCTATATGAAAGACACGGTAGTAGTTGTACTTGCGGCGTCTGAAAAAGGTGGGCCAGTAGACAAGGCCACTGCTATTAAAGACCTAGACTATTTAAAAGGGGCTACAGCACCATGGGACTTTAACTTGTCTGCCGATACTCTGAAGGCATACGCCGACGGGGGCTACAAACAGTACTTCACCGACAATACTATTTTTGGCAAATCAGCTGACGGCATGGTGGTTGCGTTCGGAATTGATGAAAATGGTAATATTGAATCCATTTTTATGGCCGCTAACGCCGACCTACTTTTATAGAACCACCGATAGCCTGGTATTATTAGCTCATGATAAGGGCAGTGATATTTGATTATGACCAAGTCTTATATAGGTATATTATATTTCGGCAGAAGCCGCTCTTTGACTTGGCGGAAGAATTACGAAGCCGTGGAGTGAAGACTGCGATATTGTCTAACCGAATTCAACCGCTGGTATTGGTGGCAAAAATGTTTGGCACCATTGGTAAGTTTTCACCAGTCCATTTCTGTACAGACACTGGACACCGCAAACCAGACCCAATGCCTTATCGTCATATGCTGGATGCTCTTCAGCTCAAACCTGAAGAATGCTTATATATAGATAACAGAGAAGAAAACATAAAAACCGCTAAAGACATGGGCATGCATGTTGTACTGGCAAAGAACACTACTGCAACCGTGGTAGACATAAAACAACTAACCGACTAAAAGGTAACAAGCGGTTTGGTATAGTAAATACTGAAAACTAAAAAAGGAACAATATGCTAACAACCGCTCATGCATTCATAAAAGACGCTGCAAAAAAGATGAATTTGACGGATGAGCAGGTAGCAACACTTATAGCCACCAACGCTGAGCATGATTTTGAGATACAGTTAAAGTCGGGCAAGACTTTTCAAGCATACCGCGTACAGCACAGCAACAAATTGGGGCCGTATAAAGGTGGCATTCGCTTTCACCCAGATGTAGACCTGGACGAAGTCCGGGCGCTGGCTACGCTAATGAGCTTTAAAACAGCGGCAGTTGGCCTGCCTCTGGGCGGTGGCAAGGGCGGTATTGCTATTAACCCAAAAGATTTATCAGAAGCAGAATTAGAAGAGCTCAGCCGTAAATATGCAGCCCATTTGCAGCCACATATTGGGCCAGACAAAGATGTCCCTGCCCCAGACGTCAACACTAATTCAACCATCATTGATTGGATGGTGGACGAATTCGAAAAACTTTCCGGTGACACAACTAAAGCTAGCTTTACTGGTAAAAGTATTGGCAAGGGAGGTAGTCTGGGCCGTGACGCAGCCACTGGCCGAGGTGGAGTTATTGCCCTGAGGGAGTATTTGAAACTATCAGGCAAAAAAAATGATTTGACCTATGCGGTGGAAGGCTACGGCAATGTTGGGTCATTCTATGCCACCATTTCACAGAAAGAACACCTACAGTGGAAATTGCTTGCTGTTAGTGATTCTAGCGGTGCAATAACTTCAGAAGACGGACTAAGCGCCAAAGAATTGGACAAGTTTAAAACTAGCGGTGGTCGGTTTAAGGACTACCAATCTATACACATAAGTAATGAAGACATGCTCGCATTGGATGTGGATGTACTGGTGCTAGCAGCACTCGGCGATAGCGTAACTAATAAAAATATGAAAAACGTCAAAGCAAAAGTGGTGGTAGAGCTAGCTAATGGGCCAGTTGATGAAGATGCCTATAATTACTTATCTGAAAAAGGTGTAGTTGTACTGCCAGATATTGTGGCCAATGCCGGGGGCGTGATTGTTAGCTACCTGGAGTGGCTACAAAATAAAAATGGTGAAAGCTGGACAGAGGACAAGGTAAACCAGAAACTGGAAAAATATATGGTAAAAGCTATGGACGAAGTCTATGGCATAGCCGAGGCCAAGAAAGTCACCCTCAAAGAAGCGGC
>JAYTJL010000050.1:0-6404 GCA_043731125.1 Candidatus Saccharimonadota bacterium | reverse complement strand
CCGGCACCAGTGTTAGGGATAGTGGTAGCACCTTCTACAGCAGGAGGAGTAGGTGGTACTACTTTGGTTACTATGTTGGCAACGTCACAACCACTCTGGGGGTTATCGTTAACAGTGCTGTTACCTGTAAAACAGGCCTTGTTTTCGATCAACTTAGCATCACTTGTCTCGGTAACCTTAACAATATATTCTTTGGTCACTTTTTCTTGGGGTTTGATAGTTCCAAGATTGGTAGTAATTTTTGTAGCAGTAGGGTCGCTTACTAGTTGTACACCCTGGGGCAATACATCCGTAACAACCACACTGGCCATATCGTTGTAACCTTTGCTATCAACAGCACCATTATTGCTGACTACTATAACGTAGCGAAGCATGTCACCAGTCTTAGCGCTTACAGCAGTAGCTGAATCGTTAGCATCTTGCAAAGTGCTGGCAGTAGTCTGGTTTTGTACACTCTTATTAATAACACCTACAGGGTGCCACGCAAAAGCTGATTGAAAACTAATAAACGGTGTTATAACACCGACAACGGCAACAGAACTTAAAATCTTAAATCTCATTTGTATAATCCTCCCGCTAGAGGTGTATTTAGAGTTCCTCACCTCAGCAACTAGTATAATAGCACCTCAGTTAAGAAAAGTCAATTATATTGTATAATAATGTTTATGTTTAAAACATACAGGGGCAAGTGGTTATGGTCTAGCCCATACATTAGAGGTCTATATTTATATTGGTGCTATCAGTGTTAGTGGACGAACCGCTTTGGCCAGTGCTATCACCAGATGTAGCACTCTGATTGGTGCTATTAGAAACGTTGATTGATGAGTTGCCGTTGTCCGATTGCAAATTGCAATTTATGGAAGTGGTTTTAGTGTTGGTGGCGTCCGCGCCACTACTGTTGGTAGTTTCGGAAACGTTTTTTGTGCATGAGTCGCTACCATCTTCAGATGCCGGTGCTGTTATAGTAACCCCGCTAGTGGGCTTGGACTCTTGGCTGGAAGTGGCACCCAGAACGGGCTGAACGGGCTTATTACCTGTTCCTAAGTAGGCTAGAGCTACCGCACCGAATACAAACAATGTTAGTACCAGCACCAACGGTGTAATTACCCTAAAGCGATGCAACTTAAGTCCTATCCCCATACCCCCATTTTACTACCCTAAGTTACACGTTACTAATTAACAACAAGGAAAAGCCTGCCCGCCTCATGCGGGTAGTTATGGAGTAGAAGTTTCTGTACGTTCTTGGGCTAACCTGTCCCAATCGCAAGAAATAGATGAAGAATCAGAGTCGCTCTCACCGAATACTACACATTCCAGCTTTTTGCCATCCGGCGCCAAAAGCTCCGTAAAGTAGTACTCAGGGTCGAATGCCATATCTCCAGCTTTGCTATCAAGATAGCTTTGAGGTTGTGATTCGCTCACAGTAGGTTGAGTGGTTGGTTCTGAGCTTTCTCCACTACCACACCCGGAAAGCAGTGCTGAACCTAGGCCTACAGCCATGGCTGAGGTAATGATTCTTTTGTTTCTAATTAATTCCATATCTTGATTATACTCTTCTGTCGAACAGGCTTGTCCGATAAAGAAATTATTTAAAGCTACGGGAGTGGTTCGGTAACAGAAATGCCCATGTCGCCTAGTGTTTCACCAGCTTCATGTATTAGTTTGTGAGTAAGCTCACGTTCAGTCTGAGACATTTCTGCGCTTGGCCATGGGGTGACACTAAGCGGCGGATCAATAGCACCCCCGCCAGCAACTCGTGTGAGCTGAGCTACTTCCTCGTAAAACTCTGCATGGCTTTGTTGTCGTTCAGGGTCTGTTGCCTCAACGTCTGAACCTGTACCAGTTAATTTTTCCATAGATACTTTCTTACCTTAATAATTAGCGAATTAATTGAATAAGTTACATTATACACCTCTGTTGAAGAGGGGAAAGTGGTTATGCCGCTTCTTCGTGCGGATCATATTCGATAAATGAATAGCCGGATATAACCATACCTTCGCCCGTGGATGAGCTAATAATTGAAAACCCTGCTTCTGGAACAAGGTGTAGTCCTGGTATCTGAAAATCTACCTGTACATATTTAGCTAGAACTGCTTTATTACCTTCAAAAATTTTTCTGGCATCTCGTTTCTCAACGCTAAGTATAACCTCGTCACCGACAACTGGATTATGTCCGAGTTCTCCAACAAAAATTCCACCCTCATTATCAGGGCTGAACACAACAAAAGCAGAGGGTGATAACTCGCTGTATCTACTTGGCTCCATAAAATAAATTATACACCTCTGTTGAACACCAGAAAGTGGTTATGGCCTAATCTTTATTGAATTAACAGACAAATCAGTAGAATATTTATCATTTTTTATGCTATCACATATATTTTGACAAAATTAATGTATCTCAATAGAAGAAGCTGAATAGGGGAAAGTTTACCTACCGATAGGTAGGCCTGCCTGCCTCTGAAGGGTGGTTATGCTTAAAAATTTCGGAAAGAATAATATAAAACAGCCGATAAACAAACCGATAAAAAGTTAAGTGTCAAAGCTATGTAAGCCCATGTTCTTAAGCTACCCGACTTATTTTTAGTAGCTATAACCGTATAAATTGATAACAGTAGACCTATTGGAGAAAAAATAACAATTAAAATAAAACAAAGTGCTATAAAACGTTTTAATACAGTTTCGCTTTTTACAACCATTGTTGATTATTATAACAAAATTATAACAAATGTTATAATTTAGGTATGGTACAAAAAGTTATAAAAATTGGTAGTTCTCTTGGGGTGACTATCCCCAAAAAACAATTGGACGAACTAGGCATATCTGCTGGCGACGAAGTTAAGCTGACTATTGAAGCGGTTGATTCTGATAATAAGCAAGAAAAGCTTATGCAGGAATACGATAAGTTTGTAGCCCAGTACGGTCAAACTCTCAAAAATCTTGCTAAGAGATGACAAGCTATTTAAGCCTGAAAGAAATACTGAGGCTACACTTTCAAGTGATTGAAGATTTTGGAGGGTCACACGGTACCAGGGATGAGGGCAGGTTGCTGTCATTAGTTATGGCGCCCAGGCAAGAAGTATTTGGGCAAGAACAATACCCTAATGTTTACCAAAAGGCCGGCGTCTATATTCGGAATTTAATTGGCGACCATCCTTTTGTAGATGGCAATAAAAGAACAGGCACAATTGTTGCTGGAATATTCCTTGCCAGAAACGGCTATAGCCTAACGGCTACACCTAAAGAGCTAGAAGACTTTGCAGTAGATATTGCAGTTAAAAAGCTAAGCGTTGAACAGATAGCCGCTTGGTTAAAAAACCACTCCCAAAAAGCTTAATACACCTCTGTTGAACAGGAGAAAAGCCTGTCTGCCTTGCCTGCGGCAGATAAACTCTGGTGGGTAGTCACGAATTACGGGTATATCACTAAAAACTATCATTTTTCATGCTATCGCACATTTTTTGACATTCTAAAATGAATCTCGAAAGCAAAAGCTGAATAGGGGAAAAGCCTGCCTGCCAAAGGAGGGTGGTTATGACTAAGACACTAGGATTTCTTGCTGGTGTTGTAGCCTACCCAAATATATAACAGAAAGGTACACACGTAGTGAGGGAAGATTTTATAGGTTAAATCTCCAAATCCGTGGGCACGCGCATTGTAAGCACTGTAGACACTTACCAAAAAAATTATGCCAAGTGCTAATACTATCCATCCCGCCACATGAACTGGTTGGTATAACCAACCAGTTTTCTTAAACCAAACCATCATAACTCCAATTCATTTCTAGAGAACTTTATATAGTAGTAGAATTTTAACATAAGCAGTGAGAAAAGAGATGAACTAGTTAGAGCTGAGCTGGTCATTCTTTTGCAAAGCCCCCTTGCTGTTGAATAGGGAAAAACCCTGCCTACCCTGCCTACCCTGCCTACCGGCAGGGTAGGCAGGTGGTTATGACTTAGGTTATTGGAGCTGTTTTTCTAACATTTTTTCAATATCATCACTTCTGATTGGCCTAATCATGTCTTCAATCTCCGGATCATCTAGTTTGACACCGTTCTTCTTAAGAAGTATTTTTAGCAACTCTATGACCTTAGATACTTCTGTTTCGGATATTGAATTTACCTGCAGGTCTATTTCTTCCCGCAACTCGGCAATCTTGGCGGCCCGGTTTTGTGATATCAGCACAATTATTGCTAGGAATATTGCCTCAAGCGAGACAATCATAGTCAGAAGACCAAAAGGAAAGGGGTCGAAAGGCTCCAGGCCTGGAATGATATTGGTGTTAAGAACAATCCATACGCTAAACCAGACGGCATTTAGTACTAAAAACACCACAGTACCAAAGCGAAGGGTTAGTCTATCGGCGAACCGGTCAGAAAAGGTGCGTTTGGCGTCCGCCTTAGCTCGGTAGCTTTGCACTACCAGGCGGGGGTGTTTAACTTTTTCTTCGTGTGTCTGGTGCGAACTTGCCATATGCGAATTATACTCCATTATGAACCAGGAAGTGGAAATCCCAGAACAAGACTTTCCCGATAGAGAATGCATAGTCAAGTCCGAGCATTTTTATACATACCGACATCTATAGCGTAGCGGTATATAGCCTCACTGGGCTATACTTAAGTGAGTCAGAGGAGTGATTGTAGAATGGTTAGACGACCTCGCCGCCTCGAAGATGTACAACTTGATATTTTTGAGGCAATAAAGCGAGCTGTAATTAGGCGAGGCTATATACCCAACAGGGGTCGTCAAAAGACACTGTCTGTCAAAGAAGAAAATATCAAACATATCGATGGCGATACTTTAGTGGTGGCTGAGAAAACTCTACAAGGAAGTGAGGAGCTACTTAACTTAACCACTGACGCTCAAGACACTCTTTTTCAGGCCAATACCGTTTTTCCATTTGTGCTTTTTACAGATACAGTTGCACTTGACCGCGAAAAACTAACTATAACGAAGCGACAGTTTTTTTTGGTAGCTAAAATAGTTAGCATCCCGATTGCAGAAATTCTGAGAGTCGAGGCCAATGTTGGGCCTTTTTTTGGATCGGTACACATTAGTTCTAGGTTTTTCTCTAGTAAAACCATGGCTATCAATTTCTTAACGCGTCATGACGCAGTCGAATTGCAGAGGATATTGCAGGGCTATATTATTGCTCATCAAAAGGGTATTGACTCTGCTGATGTCGACAAAGAGCAATTGGTGGTTCTGCTAAACGATTTAGGAGAAGGCTCTTCGGCTATACATCAAGATGATAAAACCGGCAAACAAGAAGGATAAGTGTTACGAAAAAACCCTGCGCAGTTTATTACGCAGGGTTTTTCTTTAAATCGAGTATTCGACTTAAACCTTAGTCGGTGCGAATGCTAGTAGCGTCCGCCACCACCACCGCCACTGGAACGGTCTTCTTTTGGTCGGGCTTCGTTGACCATCAAGGTTCGGCCGTCAACTTCTTTGCCGTTGAGTGTCTTGATGGCTTCTTTGGCCTCGTCGTCTGATGACATTTCAACAAAACCAAATCCTTTAGACTGCTTTGAATCGCGGTCAACAATGACTTGTGCTGATACTACCGTACCCGCTTCTGTGAAAATCTCTTTTAATTTATCGTCGTCGATTGAATAGGCCAATGAGCCTACATATAACTTAAGTGCCATTTACTTTCTCTTTCTTTATCTTGGGTTTTTTAACTTCCTTGTTTCCGCCTCGGTTTTTACCTTTAGCCATTTTGGATTAACCCCTCTTTAAAACACTTTAAATAATTTCTCGGCTTAGCCCGGGTTGCAATCTTTTCTTTTAATCTCCCTACTGATGCTTTAGTGTTGCGTCGTCTAATTACTATCTATATTACTCCTACGCTAGGCTTTAGCCTAATCAGTCCGCTGTTAAGCACGAGCCTGATGGCTTATACTAAATAGCTAGAGAGTTAAAACAATAATCATGATAAATAGAACACTGATAATACTCGCCAACGTACTCATTCTCTATGGGTTGAATGGAGTCGTAGGGGCACAGGGGTCATCGCCTACGTATCGGATAGACGAGAGTTATATTGGTCCTGGTGGGTCTTTAGAAAGTAGCTCGGCTAGCTATAAAGAAGGTAGTACTCTGGGCGACAGCGCAGTGGGTGGGTCAAATTCGACCACTTTTCAAACAGCGTCTGGCTTTAACACAACCGCCGAACCTAGGTTGTCGATGATAGTTAACACCTCGGCTATTAACTTTGGTCAGCTATCTACCGTCGTGGCTACAACCGCTACGTCGTCTTTTAAGGTGCTCAATTACACTTCTAGTGGCTATACGGTGTTTACAGTCGGCACGCCACCCAGTAGTGGTGCACATACCTTAACTGGGGTAAATCCAACCAGTGCTTCCGTGACTGGTACGGAGCAGTTTGGAATAAATTTAGTTGC
>JAYTJL010000049.1:0-3414 GCA_043731125.1 Candidatus Saccharimonadota bacterium | reverse complement strand
TGAAAAATACCTGCTTAATACTATACCTGATCATCTTGCGCATTTACCCGGTGGTAAATTTACTTTGGGGCTGAGTAGCTATGGGGTAAAAGTCGCCAGCAACGATATAAATAAGACCGGATTAAAGATAAAGAGATTGATTAAATCCACTGGCAGACCCGTCAGGATCGTTCCCAATATGACAAATGATTTATCTAGCGCTCAAGTGTTACACAACCAGCTGACCCGACTTGGTGGTTGGGAGCTGTTGGTTTGCTCAGATGGTCAACGAGCATTGCTAGCCCAAACACTTTTTGTGCAAGATATTGGAGCGTATGCCGCCCGCGACCAAGCCAGACCAGCTCGTGATGCTAGAGTCGGTATGCTACCACCAAAACTTGCCCAAATCATCATCAATCTTGCCGTCGGCCAAATTAGTAGATCACAGGTTGCAGATAGTGGTTCGGAGAACAGTCCCCTAACTACCAACCCTGCCTACCGGCAGGCAGGCTATCAACTACCAAATACCATTCTGGATCCATTTTGCGGTACTGGAGTAGTGTTGCAAGAAGCCTTGTTGATGGGATATAAGGCCACCGGAACAGACTTAGAAATTCGGATGGTTGAATATTCTAAAACAAACCTCGACTGGCTAGCAACTCAATACCCGCTACCCGCTACCCGCTATTCACTAGCCCAAGGGGATGCTACATCTCACGCTTGGACAGATCAAATTGACGCCGTAGCCTGCGAGACCTACCTTGGACGTCCGCTGGCACACCTGCCAGCCCCGGCCGACCTTCAAGAAATTATCAACGACGTAAATACCATACTAAGAAAATTTCTTAAAAACGTTGCAGCTCAGCTATCGCCCGGCACAAGACTGTGCCTGGCACTACCGGCTTGGAACATGGGTACCGGCAAATTTAAACATTTACCACTTATTGACCAATTAACAGATATGGGGTACAATTTAATCAAGTTTGAGCACGTTCGCAGCGAAGAGCTAATTTACTACCGAGAGAACCAAGTAGTTGCTCGTCAGCTCATTGTTATAGAAAAGAAGTAAGGATTGAATTTATACGATGTCACATGTAAAAGCAGGCGGAACTAGCAAGAATAACCATGATAGCCCTGGCCAGAGGCTAGGTGTTAAGGTATTTGGCGGAGGCAGAGTAAAAACAGGCGATGTTATTGTCCGGCAAGTCGGCATGACAAAACGCCCCGGCAAAGGCACCTTTATTTCTCGTAATTTCACTATCCATGCTGCTAAAGATGGCATAGTTGCATTCAACGACCGCAAAATTAAAAGCTTCAGCGGTTCTACCAAGCCTCGTACCGAAGTTACTGTTGAATAAATTCTAGCTGTTTTCTAGGTGGCGTTTAACGTGGGCAACAACATCGGCCATTACAACTTGTGATTTGACTAGATAATCATCAACGCCTAAGTCCATGGCTCTTTTACGGTCCGCATCTTGGCCTCTCGCGGTCAGCATAACAATTTTAATTCCGGCTGTTTCAGGGGTATTTCGTAATATATCTAGCACATCAAACCCAGAGATTTTAGGCATCATAACATCTAGCAAAATTAAATCTGGCTTATAGCTAAGCGTAGCAGCTAGTGCGTCTTCACCGTCTGGGACTCGCCGTACTTCAAAACCTTCTGCGCTAAACCTCATTTGGTATACCTGCGCTAAGTTGTCGTCATCTTCAACTAGAAGTATCTTATGAGCACTAACTTTTGTGTCTTCAGTCTTTGTATCTGCCATGTAGCTAATGCTAGCAGATTTCCTATAGTATTTGAAAGCTTATTATTATTTCTTGGCTGCTTTTACAAGCCCATTAAACAGGGGGTGCGGCGTTCCTGGACGTGAGCGAAGCTCTGGGTGAGCTTGTGTGGCTATAAAATATGGGTGACCTACCGCTTCCACCATTTCTACTAGTGTGCCATCTGGAGAGGCTCCTGATAATTTTATACCCCAGTCTGCGTACTGGGCCCTGTATTGGTTGTTGCCCTCATAACGGTGGCGGTGACGCTCTACAACTTCAGCCGCGCCGTAAACTTTGCGTGATAGACTACCTTTTTCTAGCACACATATGTAGTTACCCAACCGCATAGTTCCACCGGTATTTTCTTTGCCCACCTGCTCTGCCATTGTACTAATGACCGGATGCGGTGTTTTTGGGTCCATTTCAGTTGAGTTTGCACCATCCAGGCCGGCTTTCCTAGCAGCTGCGACTAAAGCGACCTGAAGGCCAAGGCAAAGGCCTAGATATGGTTTAGCAGACTCCAATGCATACGTTGCTGCCAAAATTTTGCCCTCTACTCCGCGCGGGCCAAAGCCACCCGGCACAATAACTGCATCGACAGACTCAAGTACTTTCCATTCCGCGTTTCCTTTTTGCAAATGTTCTGCCTTTATCCAAACAATTTCGGCATTAACTTCGTTGGCCCATGCTGCTGATTGTAGCGCCTCAAAAACCGACATATATGTATCTTGGTTGTCTACATACTTGGCAACAACACCAATGCGGACTGTTTTTCGATACTTTGTCAGCGCGCTTTTGACTACCCGTTTCCATGGCGCCAAATCCACTCGCTGGGTTTTTAAGCCTAGTTTAGAAACAATCACACGACCAATCCCCGCCTCTTCCAGGGTAAGTGGTACCTGGTAGATGGACTCGGCATTAGGCATCAGTACAATTGCTTCCTGGTCAACGCCTGAGAAAAGCGATAATTTAGGCAAGACACTCTTGGGTGGTTTGACTTCTGAGCGGGCTACAAGCACGTCAGGAACAATACCCAGCCCGCGCAGTTCTCGTACGGCATTTTGGGCTGGCTTGGTTTTAAATTCTTGGCTGGCTCCCAGGTATGGTATATAAACCACGTGCACAAATAAACAATTCTCAGGACCTGCTTTATAAGACAGTTCTCTGATGGCTTCGATAAAACTCAGTGACTCGTAGTCGCCTACAGTACCTCCAATTTCAACTATGTGAACGTCACTTGCACCGGCTGTTTTGATAATGGTTTCTTGAATACGGTTAGTAACGTGAGGAATAATCTGGACAGTCTTACCTAGGTATTTACCCTTGCGCTCACCGTCAATAACTTCTGACAGGATTCGGCCAGACATTAGACTACTCGCTTGAGTCAGTTCAATATCTAAAAACCGCTCGTAGTGACCTAAGTCTAGGTCACATTCTGCGCCATCGGCTGTAACAAAACACTCACCATGCTCGGCTGGGTTGAGTGTACCGGCATCCATGTTGAGGTATGGGTCGCACTTTTGGATGTTTATTTTAAGGCCGCGGGCGCTTAGTATATTGCCGATTGCGGCGGCGGTTATACCTTTACCGACGCCTGATAATACCCCGCCGGTAACAAATATATATTTAGTAGCCTGCTTGGCACTTCTTGCCACGCTATAAAAC
>JAYTJL010000048.1:0-12092 GCA_043731125.1 Candidatus Saccharimonadota bacterium | reverse complement strand
AGTGGATAAAAATAACCAACCGATTGCTCCTGTTCCACGAAAGCTAGCCCACGAAAAGGCCATTTGGCATAGAGTTACAGATATCTGGGTTATTAACAGCACAAAAGTATTGTGCCAGCAGAGATCTCATAAAAAAGATACAAACCCAGGCAAGTGGCAGGTCCAATTTGGTGGGCACATGGCACCAGGACAGTCATTTGCGGCTAATGCGGTGATTGAGCTTAGGGAAGAAACAGGTATTGAGTTGCCAGAGTCTTCATTTACACAGTTAATGATTCACAAAAATTCGCATTCAGATCCAATAACACACATTGAAGACAGGGAGTTTTTAGGTGTCATGGCCTGTGAGTGGAACGGTGATGTTAATAACATTCACCTGGAAGAAGATGAAGTGCAGCAAGTGGTATGGAAAGAGGCGGCAGAGATTCAAAAACATATTGGAGTAGATCCAAATTGGGTTAACCATGGCTATGAACAAGAATTATTACCAAAGATTATTGATAAAAACTGGGGCGAACTGTGAGTGCTGATTTAGAAAAATTACTAGAATTTATGCGGTTTTCTCATGAGGTCCGTAATATTCAACGAGCGGTACTACTTGAGACTACAGACAGACATGAAAATGATGCAGAGCATCAATACCAAATGGCACTGATAGCTTTGTTTATAATTGATGAGAATGATTTAAAACTAGATAAGTATAAATGTATGGCTCTTGGCATAGCACACGATGTTATAGAGGTCTATGCTGGTGACGTTACGGTTTTTGCACCACAGAAAGATCTGGAGGCAAAGTTACTAAGAGAAAAAGAAGCTGTTAATCAGATAAAGAAAAAGTGGCCTTCAAACCATACACTCCACGAGTTGATTCAGGAATACGAAGAATGCCAAACACCGGAAGCCAAATTTGTTTATGCACTAGATAAATTACTGCCAGAAATTAACAACTATTTGTACGAAGGTAAGGTGTGGAAAGAACACGGGATAACTCGAGATCAAGTTAAAGCAATCAAGAAGGGCAAAATTGAGGTAGATGATACCATCAACTCTTATCATAAGGGAATGCTCAAGATTTTTGATAAGCACCCTGAGCTATTTGGAAAACCTAATCAATGAAATCCCGAACATTTGAACTAAATAAATTAGTGCGAGATAAAATTGTTCAGCACAATTTGAATATGGATGGAGCGGTTAAGTACAAAACGCTTTCTGGCAATAAACTAACCAATGCCTTACTGACCAAATTGATAGAAGAAGCTAATGAGTTGAAGGGAAGCAATCTAAAAGTGGGCGAGCTAGCTGACTTGCAAGAACTAGTTGATGCCTTAAGCAAGCATTTGGGTGTATCAAAGGCAGACTTATCTAAACGTCAGAAGGATAAACGCAAACAAAACGGCGCCTTTAAAAAAGGCCATTTTATAGATACGGTGACGTTGCCGGCAGATAACAAATGGGCTAAGTATTACGCTACCGACCCTAAACGCTTCCCGGAGGTTAAGTGAATTTGGATGAAAAATTTGATGTTTTGGATGGGAATGGTAATAAGACTGGCAAGGTGGAGACCAAAAAGCATGTCCACGACAATAGTCTTTGGCATGGTGTAGCTCACACCTGGATATTTAATTCTACAGGTCAAATATTGTTGCAACGCAGACATGCTGCATCTGGCTGGGGCGCAGACAAATGGGACCTCTCAGCTGGCGGGCACATACAGACCGGTGAGAACCCACAGCAAGGAGCAATAAGAGAAGCTTTTGAGGAATTGGGATTGGTAATTACTGACGACCAGTTAATTTTTATCAACAAAGTAACAACCGAGCGCGACGGGTTTAACTCCTTGCCTCACAAAACAATAGCCTGGAATTATTTAGTAAAAGTAGATATGGATATTACTGAGTTGAAGTTACAAGATGGTGAAACAGCAGAAGTTAAATGGTTTGACCCAACAAAACTCATTAGTGAGTTGAATAGTAATCCATCTGACTTTACCGATAGAAAAGTAAGTCTATACGAAGCAGTAATCAACAAAATAAATGAAGTTGAGGGAAGGTAAATGAGCCAGCACCCTGTACTACAAGTAGCAGCTAAAGCTGTAATAATTAACAGCAAAGGCGAATTATTGCTTGTGCGGGAAGGCAGAGACTATGATGAGGGGTCGCAATTTCATAAATATGGCATTCCCGGCGGTAGGCTTGAGGCTGGTGAAAGTTATAAAGATGGGCTACACAGGGAAGTCATGGAAGAGACAGGGCTAGAAGTTGAAATTTTAGACCCTATATATGTAGGTGAATGGAGACCGGTTATAAAGGGTATTTCTACCCAGATAATTGCAATATTTACCGTATGCAAAGCCAAAACAACAGAGGTGAAACTATCTGAAGAGCACGATGACTACAAATGGGTACATCCGTCCAGCCCAGGTGACACTGTATTCATGGTACCCGATGATATGGTGGTTGCTCGTTTGGCGAAATGGCTCAAAGATAACAGACTGTAGATTTTACAAGACTCATGGCGGGATAAGTTTGCTATAATTGCACCCATATTTAAGGAGAGACTATGGCCAGACGTGATGTACTTAAGCATTCAGTTACAATTGACGAAGAAGAGGTTTTTAGTTTAATCCACAGGCCTAAAGAGGTTATTGAACCTCAGCGTAGTAATTTTACTGGTCGTGTGGCAATCTGGGCTGAAGAACGAGAACGCCGAGGGGACAGCATAAACCCCATAATGACATATACAGAGAACGGGCCGCATCGTGTTTCCTGGGTTAGACGTGAAGGGCTAGATGATGATGGTATACCATATTGTACTCATCATATTGTTTGCGATTGCGCTATTTTAACTCCCGAAAAAGCTTCACCTTCCGCGGTTGTCGACCAGGCTGTTGCTTGCGGAGGTGTTTTGCGAGCTTTACAAAGACGAGCTGCATATGTAGACCATACATATAGAACCGGAGAAATATTGGCTGCACTGCGTGATCCCGAAACAGGAGATTTTGAGCAATCTAACTCCTTCCATAAATTTGCGGTTAAGAGTATTGGCAGTTTATTGGATTTAGACGCTCGCCATCCTGAAGAGTGGCCGGCAAATGTTATTAACGGGGAACATAGGGTCAGTGTACTATCGACTCTGTTTCAATTACATCCTGAGGTGGTTAAGTGGTATGGCAGAATGCTTGAAGAAGAAGGAATCATCTCAGACTTCGATGGCGAGTCTCTAAAACTTAGACCAGAAGCCCTAGCGGCTTAGATAATAAAAACAGACTGTTCGCTAGATATTCTGGCAGTTAGGAGTCAGCGTTAGCTTGGGCTATTGCAAAAAGTACAGAAATGTGCTAGAATAGTACTGTAATCGAGAGGTTATAGCGTTATGCAACATATGAATAAAATATTTTTAGTTATTGTCGGTTTTATATTACTGATGATAATCATAGTCTTCCTGCTTCTTAGTGGTGGAGGTGATGACAAGAAAAAACCAGTTGTAACTGGTCCTACTGTCATGTCATTGCCAAATTATGCAAAAACAGGTGCAACAGTCAGTTCTACCCAGCAAGGTAGAATCAAAGGTGATGAGATATACCGAGAGATACGAGTTACCATAGGCCGTGAGTCAAGGGTTGTTCAAATAATCCAAGGCTATAATGGCCAAGTCATAGACAGCAAAACCTACCCAAACAATGAAGAAGCTTACCGCGTATTCCTAAAATCCATTAATGGCCTAGGCTTTATGAGTAGCTATAAGACTAAAACACCACTGCCAGCCGATGAACGTGGCTACTGTCCACTGGGACTTCGCTACATATTCGAACTAGAACAAGGTAATGACAGCCTTACTCGTCACTGGGCTTCTAGCTGTGGGCAAAAGGTAGGTACATTCGGGGGTAGTACATCTAGCTTGCTAACACTTTTCCGAAACCAGATCCCCACAAAAGACTACTCCGAAATCACTAGAAACGTTGACCTTTAGTTAATATCGCTAACGAAAAAAGTGTGAAAGGTTCAACCTAGCACATTTGGTATAGTACTAGAGTGATAAAAGCTGTGATTTTTGATTGCTTTGGAGTTTTGACCACTGAAGGGTTTCGTTCTTTTTGTCATAAATATATGAGCGGCGAGCCCGGCAGTGTTACTAAGGCCCAACAGGCCATGGACCAGCTGAATGTTGGTCTTATTAGCCTTGATGACTTTATAAAAACACTTGCTGAATTATCTGGTCAGAGTGCAGCGGTTGTAGGTGAGCATCTGGACAAGAATACACCTAACGAGGAGCTGTTTGAATACATTCGCTGGATACTAAAGCCTCAGTTGAAAATAGGTATGCTGTCTAACGCTGGTGCTGATTGGCTGAGTGAAATGTTTGAGAGCAAAGACCTTGAGTTGTTTGATGATAAGTTATTATCTTTTGAAGTGAAAATCAAAAAGCCAGACCAAGGAATTTACCTGTTAAGCGCACAAAGGTTAGGCGTAGAACCCAGTGAGTGTATTTTTGTAGACGACATTCATTCTTATTGTGAAGGCGCGAGGGCGGTTGGTATGAAAGCCATCTGGTACCAAAACTTTGAAGATATGAAGTTAGAACTAGACCGGATTTCTAAATAGTTCCGGTTCGGATAATTAACTTTTTATCTCTTATGCCGCAGGTATCAATGAGTGCCTGGCGTTCTAGGTGGAGTGTGCCTGCCAGGGCAGAACTCTGGACAGCCACAATTACGCTACCAGAATGCATCTTGATGTAGCATTTACTCTGGTAGCGGCGATTTATGTACTCTCTAATGAGGGCAATTTCATTAGGTGGGGCAAAGTCTCTTTTGCCTAAAACTTCTCCAATACTATCCATCCCACCAGTCTAACAAAACTAGTTGTATAAAACCCTATGCAGTACTAGAATAGGCTTAAAGCAGGGGAGTCCATATATCGTGACTAAAGAAAACCAAAACTCAAATAAAATGCGCGGGAGCGTCAAGAAGTAAATTTATGGGGAAGGAGACTGTTCCTTACCCAGAACAAAACACGCATTTTTATAATGTAGATATTGCACCAATACCGCCTTTTAAAGAAGTGCGCGCGGAACTCGTAGCGTTAGTGGACCAGTACTCGTCTAATATTGAGAGGGCTTGTGTGGCTCATGATTTTGCAGACACCCGAAGGAAAGATTATGGCGTTGAGTCTACTGACGAGACAAAACCTTATATGTATTCGTTACAGCAGTTTTCTATGGGTGCTTTTTTGGATTCGGTTGCAATAATTGCTGCCGAGAAAACATTCAATTATATAAACGAGGATAAAAAGTACAGGGGCACCGACAGCGCCCACAGTGCACTCATCGAGCTAGTTGACGAAAAGAAGAGCTACCAGCAAAGGCTATTTGGATTTGTCCAGTCTACTCCTGAGTCGGAGTACCCGATTCTGCACGGTCGATTATCTGATAATTTTGAAATAGCTAAGCTGGCTATAATCAACGATTCACTGAGGAATCCATTAGAGGAAAACCCGGTACCGTCACGCACAATGGCAGGGATTTTATCCGAGTATAAGGCTGTTCATGCGCTTAGAGAGAGTGGCTATCCGCATGCAAGATATTCAACTATAGAGGAGGACTTAATACACGACAAGCGGGTGGATGTTGTTGTGCCAGTTTATCGAGAATTACAATTCGTAGATGTTGGGCTTCAAATAAAAACAGCTAGGAACCACAGAAAAGGCGACGCAGTCGTTATTCATCGACGTAGTACTGACCGGCCAGAGATACACATACCTCACAACCCCAAAATTCCTTTCGGAATGTCAGAGAGGTCAGTTAGCAGAATGGTAGCGTTTGTTGAAGAGTTAGCTCGAAGTGCCTAACACTTAGCCTGGCAGGTATAATTATGGGATGCCAGAGTTACCAGAAGTTGAGACAGTTAGGGTTGGCCTTGCAAACTTATTGCCAGGCAGGGTTATTGTTAGTGCTTGGCACGACTGGCCAAAGTCATTCCCGAATATAAAGGCTGATGTGGAGGAATTTTTAGTCGACTCTAAAGTAGTTGCTATCAGGCGCAGGGCAAAAGTCTTGATGATTGATTTGTCATCTAACTACAGTCTGGTAGTTCATCTTAAAATGACGGGACAGCTAGTTTATGTCGGCTCTACCGACGGGTCAACAGCCAAAAGCCAACAGCCAAAAGCTGAAGAAAAGTTTGCTGGAGGACATCCTAACGATTCGTTAATTGGTAATTTGCCGGATAAGTCGACCAGGGTGATTATCGACTTCACAGATGGTAGCAAGTTGTTTTTTAACGACCAGCGCAAGTTTGGCTGGATGCGGCTAATGCCGACTGTTGAGATTCCAGAGATTGATTTTATGAAGAAAGTTGGCCCAGAGCCGCTAGAGTCTGATTTTACAGCCAAGCTGTTTGCATCCCGTGTTCAAAGACGCAAAAACAGTACTATCAAGGCAGTATTGCTAGACCAAACTGTGCTAGCGGGGGTAGGCAACATATATGCTGACGAAAGTCTTTTTATGGCTAAAATCCATCCTGCAATGAAGGTGAGTGAGATTTCAAAAGCCAAGCTTCTAAGTCTTCATAGAGCAATCATAGATGTACTTACTCTGGCTATAGAAAAAGGCGGTTCAACAGATAGAAACTATGTTAATGCAGAGGGCAAAAAGGGAAGCTACATTGAATTTGCCCAAGTCTTTAGGCGTGAGGGACAGCCTTGCTTACGATGCGAATCCGAAATTATAAAGATCCGCGTTGCTGGCCGAGGCACCCATCTATGCTTACGGTGCCAACCGATACCCAAACCGTAACCAATTTTCAATTTACAATTTTCAATTTACAATCAAACTACAATGACGCAAATAACTCAGAAATACGACCTTGAAGAAAGAACGGCAGTGTTTGGTGAAAATATAATTATCCTGTGCAAGGAAATAAGCCCAAATTCGGTGACACGTCCGCTGATAAATCAGGTTGCTAGATCTGCTACTAGCATCGGTGCCAACTATGTCGAGGCAAATGGTGCTAGTTCTAAGAAAGATTTTCGCAATAAAATATTCATCTGTAAAAAAGAGTCACAGGAAACCAGATATTGGCTTAGGATGCTAATTACGGCTGTCCCAGTGCATACAGAAAAGCTAAGATTGCTTCTACAGGAATACCACGAGTTTGTATTAATATTTCAGAAGATTGGTGCTAGTTTGAATAACAGTAAATTGTAAATTGAATGAAAATTGTAAATTGTAAATTGAAAATTCTGCAATGGTGATTACCATAGTGGGAAATAATGTATATGCCTGCTCGCGACGCTTACAGGAACTTGTTGGTATGTTTATATCTGACCACGGCGAACTAGCAGTGGAGCGCATTGATGCAGAAGAAAAAGACGTTGCTGGTATCAAAGACGCGGTGCAGGGGGTAGGGTTTTTAACTACCAATAAGCTAGTAGTGTTGCGCGGTATGAGCACCAATAAAGAAGCGGCTGAAAAGATTGAACAAATATTAAGTTCAATACCAGAAACGACTGATGTGGTAGTATACGAACCATTAACAGATAAGAGAACAGTATTTTATAAATTCCTGAAGGCTAATACCCAGCTTGAGGAGTACCTGGAATTGGATGAGGGCCAACTTACGACTTGGTTGGCGGAGCAGGCCAAAAAGTCTAGTGCGCTACTAAGCTATTCGGATGCTAAGTACTTGGTAGGCCGCGTTGGAGTTGGCCAGCAAAGACTAGCAAGTGAGCTTGAAAAATTATTATTGTACGACATAAGCATAAGTAGGGAGACCATTGACTTGCTTGTAGAACCCACTCCGCAGAGCAAAATATTTGACTTGTTAGACGCTGCTTTTGCTGGACGTAAGAAAAAAGCACTAGAACTATACAATGATCAACGAGCGCAAAACGTAGAGCCACAGGCAATAGCCGCAATGCTGGCTTGGCAGCTGCAGACTATGGCTCTTGCTAAGTTTGGGGCAGGAAAGTCAGCGCCACAAATAGCCAAAGACGCCGGAGTGAGTCCTTACCCAATCAGCAAGGCTGCTAATTTGGTCGCGCGACTGCCACTGGAGCAGTTAAAGCAAATGATAAATGACCTGACTATGATTGATTATAAGTCCAAAACTAGTAAATTTGATGTTGATGAGGCGTTAAAGACTTATATTGTGTCTCTGTAAACAAGCTAAAAGTATAAAAGGGAAAACCCCGCCATTGGTTCTTGGAGAACCTCTGGCGGGGCTGAATCGTCCCTAGTCGTTAGTGGTGGCCTCCTCTTGTAGGAACCACCAGAAGATGAGTGCAACAATTCCGACCGCGACGGCCAGAATAATCACTTTCCCACTCCCGATGACGGCGCACAGAACGGCGCCGACGAAGAGTGTGGCTGCCATACCTGTGGCGGTCATGACTGCCACCTCGACTTTTTTGCGAAGCTCCATCACCACCTCCTTTTAGGTGTGGGTTAGAGAGAGGCATCAGACCTTAGTCGTTAAGGTCTGATGCCTCTTGGATTCGTCGTGGCAAATACACCACCAGCGCCACAAAAATTGCAGCTGCCATCAACGTTGTGGTGGCACTGACCGTGGCACCGGTGCCACCCCACTGGAGGGCGGCGATTGCCGTGAAGGCGCCACCGATGGTGAGAAGGCCGATGAGGCCCTTCATGACGGGTCACCATGTAGCCGTAGCGGCTTGAGGATGGTCGCGATGACCTTCCCCACGCGTCCAGATGCTACTTGTGTTGTCATGATCGCGACGCCGAGGCGTTCGCGCCCTGACTCGTATTTGATATCTCCGCAATTGGGGAAGAAGTGCGGCTTCTTTGCCATCTTGTGCTCCTTGGTAGGGGACGATTCTTCTCGAGTGCAACAGGGGTTATCCTGTACTCATCGAGACTGGCACATTATAGCATAAAAATCACTAATTAGCAATGGGTAACAGATTAAAGTATAAAGACTAAAAGATCAAAGAGCAAAGATGAAAGACTAAAGATTTATGCTATTTTTTTGTTGGAGTGGCTTTTTTAACAGTAGTTTTCTTTACAGCTGACTTGGTGGCTGGCTTCTTAGCAGTTGTACTTTTAGCCTGCCTGCCGGTAGGCAAGGCTTTAGGCTTTTCACTTTTTGCTGGTGTTTTGGTTGGTTTTACGCCGGCAGTTTTTGCCTTGGCTGAAACCTGGGCTTTTTGGCGGGCAGCTTTATTGCGGTGAATAACAGCTTTTTTAGCAGCCATATCAATAGCACTCATAGCTTCGCGTTCAGTTTTGGCAATATCAGCGGCTTTACCACCTTCAAGTGCAGCGGTGAAGGCCTTAAGGGCTTCACGCATAGTCCTTTTAGTACGCACATTACGCGAATTAGCCTTGGAGGCAACTTTGACTCTTTTTTTGGCGGATTTGATTATTGGCATTTAATTAACTGATAACTAGTAACTAGTAACTTGCAAAAGCTAGTAGTTAAGTAGCTGACTCCTTAAAATTATCTTCGCGTAAAACTATAACAGATAGAGTTAACGTTTGTCAAAGTGAGGTAAAGCTACATGAAAATGCTTGCGCTTGCCCTGTGATAATGATATTCTTGCGACAGAAGTTAAAAAAATAAAAACTTTGTAAACAAAAAAATGGACCAAACACAGGCCAAACAACAGGTAGTAGAACGCGTTAAGAACGCGCAGAATGTGCTTATTACGGTGAGCAACAACCCTTCGGTAGATCAATTAGCTGCCTGTATTGGTCTGACTCTATTTGTTAACAAGTTAGACAAGCACGGAACAGCAGTCTTCTCTGGGGCTGTTCCATCTACCATTGAATTTCTTCAGCCAGAAAAAACCTTAGAAACCAATACCGACAGTCTCCGAGACTTTATTATCAGCCTAGACAAAGCCAAAGCCGACAAACTGCGCTACAAAGTAGAAGACTCAGTGGTGCGTATATTTATCACCCCATACCGCACCAGTATTTCAGAAAAAGACCTTGTATTTACTCAAGGCGACTTTAATGTAGATGTGGTATTGGCACTCGGTGTAACAGACCGCGCACAACTGGATGCGGCTATTACGGCTCATGGGCGAATTTTGCATGACGCAACAGTTATATCTATAAATGCCGGAGAAGGAAACGCGCCAGAAATTGGGCAAATTAACTGGAAGGACCCAGCGGCCAGCAGTCTGTCAGAAATGTTGGTGAGTATTTCCGAATCATTTGGCACTGGTCTACTAGATAACCAGATTGCCACGGCGTTTTTGACCGGTATTGTGGCCGAAACAGAGAGGTTTCGTAACCAAAAGACTAGTCCCAAAGTTATGACCATGGCCGCACAGCTGATGGCAGCTGGTGCTAACCAGCAACTTATTGCTACACAACTAGACCCCAAGCAAGCCTTTGCACCAATGCCTCAGGCGCCGGCCGTACCGGGCGCACCAGCACCCGCACCACCACCCGCACCACCCCAGCCTGCATCAAATACCCTAAGCGTGTCACACGAACCAACCAAGCCAGATGGCCCAGAGGTTGATGTTAACCCAAATGAGATACACATAGACGAACAAGGTAATTTAAAATCCCCAGAAGAAATTAATGCTGAAGTTGAAAAACTTAAGAAAATGCGAGAAGCAGCCTCTGCACCTCCGCCTCCACCTCCAGTGCCGGCAGTATTAAACGTACCTCCACCACCAGCGCCTCTGATGCCTCTGGCTCCGCCGCCTCCACCACCAACGTCGTTGCCGCCTGTTTTACAGGCTCTGCCTTCTGGTGATGTTCCGGTTACAGCAATGACAGAGCCGGTAGTAGTAACACCGTCACCCACGGATTTTGGCGACGCCGCAGCAATGCCAGGCCCGCACACTTTACTAGACCCAACCACGCACCAGCCAGCCTTGGGGGCTGCGTTTACAGCTAACACCGAGCCCGAATGGGTTGACCCTTTCAATACCACATCAATTGACCCACTGGGTGGAGGAAGCCGCCAGGGAAGTGGCTTCATGGACCACGCTACTCAAATTAACCCAACCGCCGTACCTGCCGTCGGTCCTGCAATAAGTAGTCCGCCTCCGACTCTCGCCGCGCTTGAATCGCCGATTGCACAGGCACCGACACCGGTAATGCCAGCCATGCCCAGCTACCAGATACCCAACTCAGCAGCCCCGCTATTACCAGAACAGGTGCAACCACTAGTTGGGGGAATTATGCCCGTACCGTCTGAGGTACCAATACCAACAGCTGCAATTGCAGGCGTAGATATGGCTAGGAATGCAGTAGAAAGCGCGCTCAATTCAGCACCATTCGACCCAGCTTATTCGGCACCGTTAACTTCTCTCAACGCAAGTCCAATCAACCTTGATCTGCATGTACCGCCAACAGCATCGGCCATGGGTTCTACGGCACCTATGCCGAGCCAAACACCTAGTTTGCCACTGCCCGATTTGTCGAATAACTTACCGCCAGCTATTGCTCCAGTTGCCGACATTTTGCCCCCAGCGCCTCCGGCTGTTCCTCCGCCAATAACACCGTATCCTGGAATAATTATTCCTTCTATTTCACCCACACCACCACTCTAAAAAATTTAACAGGTAACATTTAACAGTTTTCATTTATTTATCATTTGGCATTTGGACATTTGTTGCGTGCCAATGCGACCTGATAAATGTAAAATAAATGTTCAATGCTAAATTGTGAAATGGTAAATGGGATTCTTTTGGTCGACAAACAAGCTGATTGGACTTCACATGATATCGTCGCAAAAGTCAGAGGACTTTTGCGACAGTCTGTTAGTCAGGGTCTTGAGTCTGGGGCTTCGCATGAGGATAAAGTGCAAGGCACCGGCGAGAAGCAGAGTGAGCATTACAAGCGGTACAGCGAGCGAGCATCGGAGCCTGTAACGCAGCAATTTGCCTCACGCCAAAGCAGAGTTGCTGGCTCTGCCAGAAAGCAGGATTTGGCAGTGCGTAGTCCCAGGGTGAAGGTGGGGCATACTGGGACCTTAGACCCGTTTGCCACTGGTTTACTGATTCTAGTAGTGGGATCATACACCAAAAGAGCGCAGGAATTTAGTGGCATGGATAAGACTTATGAGGCCGAAATGGTACTCGGCGCTACTTCCACAACCGGTGACCCAG
>JAYTJL010000047.1:0-8426 GCA_043731125.1 Candidatus Saccharimonadota bacterium | reverse complement strand
TGCGGCTGTCATTGCCCCAGCTCCAAGCTCAGTACTCAGTACTCCTGACTCTGGACTCGTAGCACAGGACCCTGGGCTAAACTCTGTTAAAATGGAACTATCCAAAAGCGACGATTTATCTGTAGCATCTGTAGCCCAGCTGGCCAATCACCAAGAGACTATCCGCCAAATAAGTGCTACTGAAGTAGAAATTAGCTTACATTAAGAGGTGGGAATGAATATAACAGTATACAGTTCACAGTTTACAGTTCACAGTCAGCTGCATTCAAGCTGTCTACTGTCTACTGTCTACTGTCTACTAAAATCGCCAGGAGCGATTTTGTGAGTCCGCAAGCTCCCGCACCAGCCGCACAACCAAGCGGTGGCATAGCCCCTCCCGGTCCTCAAGCGAATTATGGAGGGCCAACCGCACCGCCACCTGCTTTTCAGTCGTCAGCTCCCGGGCAAGGTCAGGCTCCTGCCACCGTTTCTAAATCTAACCCTAACAGCACTCAAAATACCCTGCAAATCGCAGAGGTCCGCGATGGGCTGGTAATAATGAATGACGGGTCTTTCAGGGCTGTAATTATGTGTAAGTCCATCAACTTTGATTTGATGAGTCCGCAGGAGAGGGAAGCCGTTGAGTATTCATACCAGGGCTTTTTGAATTCTTTGTACTTCCCAATTCAGGTGTTTATGAGAAGTCAAAAAGTTGACATGCGTCCCTACCTAGAAAAGCTAGACAAAATTAAGTCCGAACAAGACAACATGCTACTAGCACTACTTATGGAAGACTATATAGCTTTTTTGACAGATATTGTTCAGCAAACAAACATTATGGACAAAAATTTCTACGTAATTATCGAATTCCCGGACCCGGATGAAGCAGACATAAAAAGCACTATCAAAACCAGCACCGGGTTCTTCACAGGAATGTTAGGACTCTTGGGCGGTAGTGGGACTGAGGCGCCCCACGTAGTAATTAATGAAGCAGACCTAGAAAAGGCTAAAACAGAACTTCGCAACCGCGTCCAAGCCGCCATGCAGGGACTGCAAGAATGCGGCGTGCAAAGTTTGCCACTGGACACACAAGAGTTAATAGAACTTTACTACGACGCTTACAACCCAGACACAGCCACAAGGCAACATTTGGCTGCTTTTGACAGTCTTGGCGCGCCGGTAGTTACTAAAGGCGTAGGAGATGCACCCCAGCCCGACTTAGACAGGAGCCTCTTATGAGCAAGCTCAGCCAATTTTCAATTTTCAATTTTCAATTTTCAATGAATGCTCAATTAACAATTAGCAATGTAGCTACATGGAAAATGGTTAATGGTAAATATTTGGTAAATGGTAAATGGTTAATGGTAAATGAAGCGGTCGGAGACCGCGCCTAGTGGGTCTTTTCAAAAAAGCACCAGCCGGACCACCGCCCGACCAGCTGGCTCAGCAGACAGCCAGGCAAACAGCAGATGTTAATGCTGCTTTCGCTAAGGGCATAACAGCACTTAGAGACTTTGTTGCGCCCAGCAGCCTGGAATTTAACAGCAACTACTTTCAGCTGGGAACAAAGTTTGCCCGTGCATACTATGTCTACGGTTACCCCCGTGAAGTCTACACTGGCTGGTTGTCGAGCATTATCAACCTGGACGAAGTAATGGACCTTTCTATGGTTATTCGGCCTGTAAAGTCCGAGGTGGTACTGAAAAATTTAATGAAAAAGGTGAGCCAACTAGAAGCAGGCATACAAATAGACTCCGAAAAGGGCCGTGTGCGAGACCCGGCAAAGCAAGCAGCAATTATAGACGCCGAAGAAATGAGAGACAAATTACAAGTGGGAGAAGAACGATTCTTCCGCTTTGGAATGTACTTTACCCTTTACGCAAGCTCTATGGAAGAATTGGAGTTTATTACACGTAAGGTAGAGTCTCTTCTGGGCCAACAGCTTGTTTATACCAAACCCGCTAGCGCCCAACAAGAAGCCGCCATGAACAGTGTTATGCCACAGTTTACCGACCAATTGCAAATTTACCGCAATATGAATACCGGCGCTATATCTACCAGTTTTCCTTTTACGTCTGCCGACCTCACCCAAGAGAATGGAATTTTGTATGGCATAAACATGCACAACTCTGGCCTGGTTATTTTTGATAGGTTCAGCCTAGAAAACGGCAACAGTGTAGTCTTTGCCAAGTCTGGTGCTGGTAAGAGTTTTACGGTAAAACTAGAAGCACTGCGTAGCATGATGTTCGGCACAGACATATTCATAGTCGACCCAGAAAATGAATACCAACGAATGTGTGAAGCGGTTGGTGGGGCATACGTCCGCCTTAGCCTTAATAGTACTACTCGCATTAACCCCTTTGATTTACCACAAGTTGTAGACGCCGAAGAGGCAGACAATGCACTTAGGTCTAATTTAATTACCCTTCATGGCTTGTTGCGCCTTATGATGGGCGGTGCTCAAATTCAAGCAACTTCAGGTAGTTCTATGCCAGCGCTGTCGCCTGCCGAAGAAGCAGACTTAGACGCAGCCCTAATAGAGACCTACGCCAAAGCCGGAATCACCAACGACCCTCTAACGCATGGTTCAACCCCGCCAACCGTTGGAGACCTCTATGACACATTGCTCCATATGGGTGGTACCGGACCGGGCCTGGCCCAGCGACTGCGTAAATACACCACCGGTACATTTGCCGGAATTTTTTCCCAACAGAGCAACGTTAACGTCAACAACCCAATGGTAGTCTTCAATATAAGAGACCTAGAAGACGAGTTGCGCCCAGTAGCTATGTATATTGTGCTTAACTTTATTTGGAATAAAACAAAAGCCGACAAAAAAAGACGAATACTAATAGTTGACGAAGCCTGGCAATTAATGAAGTATGAGGACAGTGCTAATTTTTTGTTTAGCTTGGCAAAACGAGCCCGAAAATACAACCTAGGAGTAACTACAATCACTCAAGACGTAGAAGACTTTATGGCATCCCGCATGGGGCGAGCAATCGTTGCGAACGCCAGCATGCAGTTACTTCTCAAGCAGTCGCCAACAGCAGTAGATGTACTTACAGATGTTTTCAAACTAACTAGCGAAGAACAAAAACGACTAAGTCAGTTCCCAGTAGGCCAGGGGCTGTTTTTTGCCGGTCAAAACCACGTCCACATTCAAATTATTGCCAGCCCAACTGAAACTGGACTAATCACCACCAACCCAATGGAAGTAAAAAGACAATTGGAAGGCGAACTACCAATAAGCCGCCCCCCAGAGAATATTGCACAGCCCGCTATTACTAACCAAACTCCGGAAATTCAGTAGGAAAGTATAGTAAAAATGGCACAGCCAGCAAGCCAACAACAACCAGAAGACCAGTCCGTATACGACACCCCTGGCAACGTACCTAACGCACCTACCGAACAAACCAAAGCTATCAAATCGGAATCTACCCAAGGACTTGCCGATAAGGAAAAAACAGGTGGGGGCAATTTCTCTTATACTCCGGGAGCAGATAAATCGGCTAAAAATACGGGTAGCACAAGTAGTAATGCCGTTGGCAATGCGGTCGGAGCAGGCAACTTTAGAGCTAGTAAGGTTTATTCGAAAGTTCTTGGGAATAAAAAAAAGAAAGGTGGCGTTGGCGCCGCCCTAACAGCAATAATACTGCTGTTTTTTCTATTTTTTCTGCAGGGCCCATTCCAAGTAATCCAGTTTGCCCAAATGCTACAAAGGTTCCACTTTGCTAGTGATGAAAACTTTATGGATGGCAGAACCGGTAAATTGATAAAACATATGCGCACTGCCAATAATCCACAAAATCGTAACTTAGACTATTTTGGCAACAAATTTGCCGACCATTTTGAAAAGAAACTAAAAAAGAATGGAATGACGGCTGAGTACAACTCTTCTGCCAGAATTAGGGCGATAACAATAGACCCTAAGACCGACGCGGGTAAAAAAACTATCCTTACACTACAAGAGCAGGGGTTGATACTTGACGGAAGTGACACAAACATCAAATTTGAAAACGGAAAATATACTTTAGATGTTTCTGGTACCTCAGCTCGGTACCGGCGCAATATTGTAGGCACCATGGTGAAATCGCAAGGCATGAATCATGCCGCCACACATGTATCCTCTAGGATATTAAAGACGCGAGCCGGGGTAGGGTTCCACCCCATGAATAATATTACCCGGGCAGCAGACGAAAAACTACGAACATATTACGACCGTGTAAAGGAAGACCGCAAAACTAGAATTCGCAGTGGCGTCAATGCAATCGGCACAGCTGATTCCAGAAATGCAACAGACGCCGACGGGAAGCCTATAGTGGAACCTGGTGATGAATCAGCCACCGGCGCAAATGGCGCTAACGATACGGCAAGTGGCGTAGATGGTGCGGCGGCGGCAGACAAAAAAGCAGCGGAACTGGCGGGCAAACTAGGAGGGTCTGCTGGGGCTCTTACTCTAATTACGGTTTTTTGCGCTGTCAAAGCAATTAGTGATGCAATCCCTGAAATAAGATATTTCAATATTATTTTACCTCTTATGAGGACTGGTATGGATGTTGTAACAACGGGCGCACAAGTAATGGCTGGCCAAGACCTTAACTTAGATGAACTCGGTGCACTGTCTGACAACTTTTATGATGAAGAGACCAAGACTGCATGGAACGAAGCCCGTAGCATTCAAGCAGAAATGGGAGAAAAGCAAACCGGGCCCGATATTCCAAATAGCGCTAAGCCTGGCAAGGACAAGCCTGCAATTTTTGAAGTTATAGATAATATAGTCGCAGCTGTTCCTGGTCTTGCGCAGGCCTGTGGTGCAATCACGTCTACTATAGGCGGTTGGATTGTCACAGGTCTCGGAGCTGCTATAGGCGCAAGCGGGCCAATTGGCTTTATAGTAAATATAGGGGTTGATGTTATTGCGGGTTACGCCTTGCAGCCATTTATATCCGACCTCATTAGGTGGATTGCAGGCCAACAGGTACCAACCGACGTTGCAGGGGCAGCTCTTGGAAATTTTGCTAACTATGGCACGAGGCTGGCAGCTAACGACGTAGCAATAACTCACGGTGGCACTACGCTAAGTAGCACGGTTGCACAAGAGCTTAAAAATGAAAATAATGCACAACTGGCAGTAGAGTTTAGCCATAAGTCTGTCTTTGAAAGGGTATTTGACCGCAGTGAGCCGAATTCAGCTGTTTCTAGATTTATGCTGAAAAATCATATTCCCTCAAACGGACAACCGCTAGTTGCAACCGTAGCAAAATTACCTAGCTTGGTAGCCCAGGCTCTGTCCGCTTTTGGTTCGGTCTTCCAGCCAAAAACCTTTGCCGCAACGGCAGCGTCTTATGATTATGGATTTCCAGCTTACGGTTACGCGCCAAACGAGATAGATAACCCCGCCTACGACGACCCATACGCAAACGCCGCAATAGTAGAACCAAATCTTGCAACTCTCAACACAACCTACGGCGAACCATGCTTTGGTGTAACCATAGACCCAACCACGCACGTTATAACCACAAGTGAGGCATCAACCAGCAAGAGATATATAGATCAGGCACGGGACCCATCAATCGAACCGAAGTGTAATGACAGAACAAATGTTGAACTAACACGGTATAGGTTTTATCTAGCTGACATGTCGGCGGCCAAGGCCATAGCCTGCTACGAAAGCCTGGATGAAGAGGCCTGCACCGAACTAGGCTTTGGCAATGCTCCCATCACTACACCTCCGTCTCCCGTCAGTACTCCTCCGCCTCCATCCGGTGGTGGTAGCACCGTCAACTGCAACGACATGGGAGTCAATGTTAGCGGGACTAATGGCAGTGGAACAATCAACTACACAGCGACAGTAACCGGCAACAACCCTTGCGGGCTGTACTTCACACAATGCAACCTATTTAATGCATCCAACCAGAGCATGGCCCAGATTAACGGCAATGGAAAAACCTCTTGGACAAACACCCTGAGCGGATATCCGGGTGCAAGATCAATTACTTGCCAAACTCAAGGCTACCCAACTAATTCAAACGGTATAGGGCGGGGCTCATTGTGATAAATATTCGGGCTGTAAAGCATTTAGTTATATTAAAAAATCTAACATTCTATATATCACTTATTTCTGCAATACTTTTACCACAAACAGTAGGCGTTGTTAGCGCTCTCGAACCAGAGCAACGGAACGTATTCGACTCTGGAGTAGACTTCTTCAACGTCGAACGAGACGGTGCTTTGGCTGCAGCCTGCGCACCTTCCACCACTACTCCTGATTCCACGTCAGGGCCAGTTTTTCTGATTGGTGATTCGATTGGCACCCAGATTGACAGTGGGTTAGGAGCAAGAATTGGAGATTTTCAAGCTAATGTACTGGGCGGACGCACATTGCCTCAGGGGATAGACGCAATCAATAGTAATAAAGACTACATAGCTAAAGCATCTACAGTAATTGTCGAGCTAGGCACAAATGCTGGCGGGTTCACTGCTTCGAACGTAAGTAGTATGGTCTCCAAGCTGCGTGGGTATAATCCAAAAGTATCAATCTTCTGGGTTGATACAGCCGTAGTAGAACGAGACGATTATGCGGTTACTTTAAGTGGAGTAAATAAAATTATTCAGGAACAATCTATTCCCAACAATTTCCAGATTATTTCCTGGAATAAGGAAGTGTTTGGGAGTAGTGCTGATCCAACGAATATTAACCCAGACGCCCCCGACAATGGATATATAAGAAGGGCCGACCAGTTTGTGCACCTAACAACTAAGGGCATCGATGCGATGGTCAAACTTATCGTCCCTTCACTTAACGGGAGTACCGCTGCTAGTGGCTATGGTTGCGCCTGTGTTGGCTCATCCACCTCGCTCACAGGTAAAGACAATAAGGCCAAAATCTGGAATTACCTTACTCAGGTAAAACAACTATCCCCCGAGTCAGCAGCAGGGATAATGGGCAACCTTCAGGCTGAGTCAGCAGGGACCTGGGACCCTAGAGTTGTTGAGTATGCCTACTCCGATCCTCCACACCGATCAGACACCGTCCCACCAAATATCGGTCCTCAAGGACAGCCTGGCTATGGGCTAGTGCAGTGGACCTCTCCAGGAAGAAAGCAAGGTCTCAGAGACTTCTCGGCCCAGAGGGGGGTAATCGCTGGAGATTTAGTGCTTCAGCTTGATTATTTATGGCAAGAGCTAGAAAATTCATACAAAAGTGTTCTTGCTGTATTGCAGCAACCTAATACTAATGACCTGGCAACCCCCACATACAAATTTCTTGTAGATTTTGAAGTCCCTGCCGATATCGAAGGCAATAAACCAATCAGACTGAATAACGCAAGGGACATATATAATGAATTTGCCAGCGGACAGTCTGGTGCGACTGGCGGAGGAACCACCGGCGGGCAGTCTGGTTGTACGGGTTCATCCGAAAACGGGATAGTTAATACCGATGGCTATGCCTTCCCCGTCGGACCTTTGAATAAATCCCAACCTAGACCTACAGATAGCCATGCGGAGCCTAAGTACGCCTTCGACTTCATGAGGAACGGTGGGACTGCGGTATACGCTGTTTTCTCTGGCACAATTGGACGTGTAAATACTAGCTATGGGGGTGTATCTGGTTGTGCGAGCATCAACCTGTACGGAGATGATGGGTGGAAATATTGGTATGGACACCTCCAGAAGCCTTTGGTTACAGAAGGTCAAACCAACATTAAGGCCGGTCAAAAAATTGCTGAAGTAGCCAGTTTTGGGGGGTCTGCTTGCTACGGTGGAGGACCTCATTTACACCTCGACCGTGGCTACCCGAAGGGTGTTAACGGTGGTGGTGGAGACCTTAGCGCAACTACGGATGCGAGGCGAGACCCAACTTTCATTCCATTTTTACAAAAACTTTATGATGAATTACCATGACAATAAGATGCTAGGAGGATATCGATGATAACTTTAACTGCCAGTCGAAATAAAAAAATACTAGCTGTAGTAGTGGTTGCTGCCTTGGTATTTGTTTTGGTTTGGCTATATGGTCATTCCCGAATCGTCTTGTCGGTAAATGAACCTACGTCCGGAGGTATCACGTACACTATTCGTGACATCAAATCAGGTAAAACCAAGGTAATCAATTCTGATGCTCGCAACGTTTCAACGATTGTTAAGCGAGGCAATTACGAAGTAGTGATCAGTGGCTCATCTGGAAGTCATCTAGCCTACACTCCTAAGACTCCTAGGTTTCTAGGCGCTTACAGCATAGATGCAAAACTGACAGGTGAGTCTTCACGGACCTTTGTTGGTGATTCTCCCAGGGCCTGCTTTGGTTATACGGGCTCTTTGCTCATATCAGGGGACTGTGGCGGCGCGTTTAGCGAATTGTTAGTGCATCAACCTGCAACCTCCGACCTATCTAGCAATACCGTGTGGGGCCCCAATAAATTGTATGGTTTGAATACAACCCT
>JAYTJL010000046.1:0-14495 GCA_043731125.1 Candidatus Saccharimonadota bacterium | reverse complement strand
AGTAGAAAATGTCGTAGTGTTAGTATTCGTACCGTATACAGTCTTAGTAACTGGTACGGTAGTATTCCAATCACTCTCCGACAAGTTACCATCGATAGTCTTAGCTACTGAGGAGGTACCGACTGTGGTGGAGGGGTTGGTTGTGCTGGTGGTAGTTGTAAGGGCTGGTAAAACCATGTTTTCTGATTCAACCGTTGCCACTATTGGTGCGGCTGCGAGAGCTCTATATAGGATAAAGCCGCCAATTAAGGCAAAAGCCGCCACAAATGCCAGTAGTTGATAAGAAGAAAAACTAGCACTACGATTGAAGACTTTAATTTTACGCTGTTTATTCGTTAGTATTTCCATATTGCCAGCAGAATCCATTGGACTGTGATTCATTTATTACACACTTAAGCTTAATTTTGCACCGCGGTGATTGTATTGTCAATGGTTAAGAAAAAGCCCCGAGAGCGGGGTGCGGCCTGCTCGATCGGGGTTTACTCCGAGTAAATATTTAATTTCTCGAGGAGCGGTGCCCCGAGCAACTGCTCTGGGGGGCGGTGGTGCCCAGGCCGAATTGCCTGGGACTTCTTCGGGAGTGTTGTTGGTGCTATCGATCAGTGTGCCAACCACGGACGAGATACACCCACGCGTAACAGCCGGCAACTGCAAGGGTCGCGGCGGCAATGAGTGCCCCCAGAACCCACACGAAGATAATCAAGAATTCTGACATACTTCCATCCTTCCGGTCGTGGGACTAGTTCTAGCTTTTTCCTGATGCGCGTTGTTTACGGAATCGGCGGTAGGCCTTAACCACACACACTCCGACACCGAAAACGATGAACGGGGCTAATGACGGAATCACCAGAGGCACCTTTTGCGTCGCCAGCTTTCGTGGACATGCTTTGACGTCTTCTTGGGTATGACCACGTAGATCGCCAGTGCCACCACCAAGATGCCTAGTAGCACGGCTGGCACGGCTATAAAGACGCCGTACCACCAGCGCATGCCTCCGCCAACCAAGGCGAAGTGAACAATGGTGGTGTAAATGGCAGCTTGTGCCCAGAGCAGAACTACCCCTGGGATAAGTGAGCTATAGCCGCCCGATGTTCGGTCACGCCAGGCGTGAGAAATCATGCGTAGGGCTGTCCAGCCACTCAGGCCGGACAGCACCATAGCAAAGGGCATGTTAGACCTCCTCAGTATCGTGGTTGACTAGACTAGGTCGAGCTTTCCGAGCTCGGTGTTGCTTGAGCCCGATTTTAAACTGGGCGACTATCGCTGCTATACAGCCAGCCATCACGATCGCGACGACAGCGTAAAACACATTGCCGTGTGGCATCTCTCTCCTTTTCCCGAATTTTGAAATGTGCAAACCGACAGCGGTCGCACAATCGGTGGCCGTCAATCAAGTTAAGACAACAATACAACAAAACACCATAAATGACAATAAACATCAACCAGCTAACCATTAGTGTGATAGGATCATCCTTTCACAACTTTCACAAAAAAGTGTGATCGGTTGGCCAGCAGATGTATACTATTAGACATAAATATGAGTTATATAAAAATGCTCAAGTCTCAAGTCTCAATGTTCAATGAATGTCTGAATAGAGAATGTTTTAAAGCATTGAATAATTTTTGCATTGTAAATTCATTGAAAACTGAGAATTGTAAATTGAAAATTAAGCCGAATTTAGGAGGCGTCTAGTGAATCCACAACAAGTCCAAGACCAAACCAAAACCAAATTAGCTACTGCTTGTGCGCACTTAAAGGACGAACTATCCAAGTTGCGTACCGGTCGGGCCCATCCCAGCATGGTTGACGGAATTTTAGTGGAAGTCTACGGTCAAAACATGCCACTCAAAGCAGTTGCTGGTATAACCGCGCCAGAAGCGCAACTTATTCAAATCACCCCGTTTGACCCAAGCAACCTAGCAGCAATTACAGATGCGATTAGAAATGATCAAGCCCTTGGGCTCAACCCGGCTGACGACGGCCATGTTGTCCGGGTGCAAATTCCTCCGCTAACACAAGAGATAAGGCAGGGCATGGTGAGGGTACTTGGCCAAAAAGTTGAAGACTACAACATTGCTGCTCGCCAAATTCGCCATGATGCTTTTCACCAAGGCGAACAGGCCGAAAAAGACAAAAACATCGGTAAGGATGACAGACTTCGGTTTGAAAAACAGATAGACGACCTTGTATCTAAACAAAAGACCGAAGTTGACAGCCTAGCCAAATCAAAAGAGAGTGAAATCCTCATCCTCTAACCCTGATATACTTACTTCAGAATGCAACTACTCTTATCAATTGTCGCAATATTATTGTTCATTAGCCTAATACTCATCCACGAATGGGGGCATTATATTGCTGCCCGTCGTGCTGGTGTTGATGTTGAGGAATTTGGACTAGGTCTGCCCCCCAGGGCATTTGGTAGGCGGCTGAAGTCGGGGCTACTTCTGTCTATCAACTGGTTGCCAATAGGTGGCTTTGTGAAGCTAAAAGGTGAGCATGATTCTAGCACCGAAAAGGGTAGTTTTGGGTCTGTTAGTTTGTGGTCTAAGTCCAAAATTATGCTTGCCGGTGTGACCATGAATTTGCTGACGGGGATTTTCTTACTGACAGTAGTTGCCTGGATAGGTACGCCCAAATTGATTGATAACCAGTTTAGTGTAGCATCAGATAGCAAAATAACTCATCAAGAGGTAAGGGCAGACACAGTCCAAGAAGGTTCACCAGCAGCTAGTGCTGGGCTGCAGCGCCGAGATATAGTGGTGAGTCTTTCGTCCAGTGGTCAAGTATATATAATCAAAACCTCAGACCAACTCATGCAGGCTACCAAGTCCTTGGCAGGTCAACCAGCAGAACTTACTTACATAAGAAACGGCGAGACTATCAAAAGGGACATTATGCTTAGGTCCACCAGTGAAGTTGAAGCGTCAAAAAAAACCGACACCCCCAAGGGGCACTTGGGGATTGTACCGGTCAATCTGGAGGTTGCTAGGAGTACTTGGAGTGCGCCGATTGTGGCTGTTGGTTTTACTGGTCAACTAATCAAATTAACAGCACAAGGACTTTGGACTGCAGTTAGTGGTTTGGGGTCTTTAATAGCTGGGGCAGTCACAGGCAATAGCGTGGCTAGGCAAAACGGTCAAGCCCAAGCAACCGACCAAGTTGGTGGGCCACTGGCTATAGTGTCCATCTTGTGGGGTAGTGGAGACCTTGGAATAAATTTTGTACTCTGGATAATCGCTATCATTTCACTAACATTAGCCATAATGAATATTCTTCCTATTCCAGCGCTAGACGGTGGTCGCCTGGCTATGATTTTGTTTTCACGCAAAGTTCTAAAAAAGCCTCTCAGTAAATCCAGCGAAGAAAAAATAACAGGTATAGGAATGGCCTTTTTACTGTTATTAATAGTCCTAATTACAATTGTAGACATAAGACGGTTCTACTAGCAAAAACATTAAATAGCAGTGAAGAAATCGGCGAAATTATTTAGCCAAAATATAGCCAAGACTAAAAAAGTCGGTTCGGGTGACTTAGGCAGTGGGCTAGAGGTCTTTTTTGTAGCTATTGCCATATTTTTTACCAGCCAATTAGTCGCTGGTATTATTGCCGGGGTTCTTTTCAGCGTAATAAGTTCGGGGGATGTGGTTGATCTGTTTGAGCAGGCTGGGCCACAGTTTGTATTTGTACTGCTGGCTGAGGCGCTGGCTGTTTGGTTTGTTTATTTGGTGGTTCATGTCTGGAAAAAAGCCTCTCTTGGTGCTATTGGACTCGGGCGCAGGCCGAGTTGGCAAGACCTAAGGGCAGGGCTTCTTGGTTTTGGTGTATATTATGTGATTTTGATAATAGTGCTAGGGCTAGCGTCGTGGTTGATACCATCACTCAACCTAGACCAAGAGCAGAGTGTTGGTTTTGAAGATATAAAAGGTGGGTTTGATCAATTCTTTGCATTTACCTCACTGGTGCTATTAGCCCCTATCGGTGAAGAAGTAGTAATGAGAGGCTACCTATACTCAGGTCTGAGAGCCAAAATGAAGTACATGCCAGCTCTTTTAATAACCTCTCTGGTATTTGGCGCCGCACACCTAGAGTTTGGCGGTACTGGTCCGCTAGTATGGGTAGCCGCACTTACCACATTTATTCTATCTGTCGTACTGGTGAGACAAAGAGAAAAAACCGGCGCTATATATGCCAGTATTATGATTCATATGCTTAACAACTTAGTAGCTTTCATCGTTCAGTTCTAGAAAAGTAAACAACCAAGTGTACACAGTAAACAGTTTTGAACCCATGACGCTAATGCTCGGGGTCTGACCCGATAGCAAAACAGGGGCGAAACCGTCATTTAGGAAATATTTGACTAGTCAAGTATTTTTTATCACTGGTCACGAAATACTGTGCGCTGTTAGCAGTCTACTGTAAACTAGTTCTTATGCGAAGAAGCCAGCTATTTATAAAGACGCGTCACAACGCACCGTCGGACGAGACAGCACTTAATGCTCAGCTGTTAATTCGGGCGGGCTATGTTCATAAAGAAATGGCCGGCGTGTATAGTTACTTGCCACTTGGAAAAACCGTTCTCGACAATATTGTTCAGATAGTCCGAGAGGAAATGAATGCCATAGGCGGTCAAGAACTACTACTCTCTACACTACAAGACAAGGCTTTATGGGAAACAAGCGAGCGCTGGGACAGTGAAGTTGTAGATGCGTGGTTTAAAACGGTGCTACAAGGTGGTGGCGAACTAGGTTTAGCATGGACACACGAAGAACCAATGACGCGGATGATGTCCCACTTTATAAGTAGTTACAAAGACTTACCGGTATATACCTATCAGTTTCAGAGCAAATTGCGCAACGAACTACGTGCTAAAAGTGGCTTAATGCGATCACGAGAGTTTTTAATGAAAGACCTCTATAGTTTTAGCCGTGACCAGGCCGAACATGACGCATTCTACGAAAAAATAACCGAAGCTTATATGAAGGTGTATTCTCGCTTAGGGATAGGAGATATTACCTATAAGACTTTCGCAAGTGGCGGAGCATTTTCTAAGTTTAGCCACGAATTCCAGACACTAAGCCACGTGGGTGAGGACACAATTTATCTTCACAAAGCCAAGAAACTGGCTATCAATCAAGAAGTTCTAACAGATGAAGTTTTAGTGGACCTAGGTATAGCCAGGGAAGAGCTAATAGAAGAAAAAGCTGTAGAAGTAGGCAACATTTTTACGCTTGGTAGTCGTTTTTCCGAACCACTCAATCTCTACTTTACCGACCAGGACGGCAACAACAAACCAGTAATTATGGGTTGTTACGGTATTGGCCCCAGCCGACTTATGGGTCTTTTGGCCGAGCACTTTGCTGACGAGCGTGGTCTGGTCTGGCCGGAAGCAGTTACACCATTTGTGGTATACCTTGCCAGACTCGGGCAGGAAGAAAGTGTAGTAAAAGCAGCCGACACACTATATCAACAGTTGACAGAGCAAAACATTTCGGTACTATATGATGATCGGGATGAAAGAGCTGGCTCTATGCTAAACGACGCCGACTTGCTTGGTACCCCAAGGCGAATAGTAGTCAGCGCCAAAACGTTAGAACAAAACGGGTTTGAAGTGAAGAACAGGCGTTCTAACGAAACTAACATTGTAAACAAAGAAGAATTAATAAAGTCACTAGCCTAAGCAGGCAACAAGCTGGTATAATCGCTTAGCTTCAGAAAACTAGAAGTTATTTAAGAAGAAATCTATGAAAAAAACATTCCGACTCACCCAAGAAGGTGCCCAAGAACTCCGCGATGAAGTAGCGGCGCTGGTTGGTGAGCGCAAAAATGTAGCGGAGAGAATTAAGACTGCTCGAGAATTAGGTGATTTGTCCGAAAATGCCGAATACCAAACAGCTCGTGATGAACAGGACCGATTAGAAACCCGTGTTACCGAGATAGAGCACATTTTGCAGAATTTGCAGATTATAAAAAAACCTACCGGCAATAGTAGTGTAAAACTTGGTTCTACTGTTGCGCTGAACAGCCCGGATGGCAAAACCAAAGAATTCCAGGTAGTAGGAACCATGGAAGCAGACCCTTTGAGTGGCAAAATCAGTGACGAATCACCAATAGGTAAAGCCCTGATGAACAAAAAAGTCGGCGACGCTGCCGAAATAAAAGTTGGCAAAGACACCGTAGCCTACAAAATCACCAAAATATCCTAAAAGCTGATAACTCGTAACCAATAACTGATAACTTTCGACCTTAACTACCTTGGCCGTTGGTAATAAGTTATCAGTTATCAGTTATAATTTCTGTATGCAGTGGTTAAATAAAATAGTCGATGAGGTGGTCGACAAACACCCTGAAGGTGAAATAACGGTTTCTTCAGGTGTCTCACCATCTGGTAAATACCACGTTGGTACACTACGCGAGGTGCTAACAGCCGAGCTTATAGCTCGAGAACTTAGGCGACGTGGTCGTAGTGCCAAGCATATCCATGTAGTTGATGACCTGGACGGTTTGCGCAAAGTGCCAGCTGGTCTGCCCGATAGTTTCTCTGAGTACTTAGGCAAACCTCTATATCTAGCACCATCACCTGATGAAAGCGCTAATTCTTACGCTGACTACTTTCTTAACGATCTCTTAGGTGCTGCTTCCACTCTGCAGTTGCAGATGGAAGTTATGCGTAGCCACCAAAAATACCAGGAAGGGTTTTTTATACCGGCTATTGAGGCGGCCTTGGAAAATATCGAATCGGTTAGAAATGTACTAGAGACAGTCAGTGGTCACAAACTGGGCGGGGAATGGTCACCAGTGCAAATTAACGAAGATGGTTATCTAAAAAAGCGAAAGTTTGTCAGCATTGATAAATCCGCCAAAGTTATTAACTACATAGATCGTGATGGCGTGGAACAAAAGGTTAATTATGCTAGCGGAGACGTCAAGTTGGACTGGCGGATTGATTGGCCGGCGCGTTGGTCATTATTGCCGGTTCACGTAGAGCCGTTTGGCCGCGACCATGCTACCAAGGGCGGCAGTTATGACACTGGTGCTGCGCTGATGGAAAGTGTGTTCCACTCACCAGCACCGTTGCCTGTTCCGTATAACTTCATCAACCGCACTGGCGAAACTAAAAAAATGAGCAAAAGTGCCGGTGATACTGTTGATCTGTCTGAGCTGCTGCAGGTGTTGCCACCAGAAGTTGTATGGTTCTTTGTTATCCGCTATGCGCCGGAAAAACAGCTTTTCTTCAACGAAGAAGAGGGTGTGGTGCGTCTAATTGATGAATTTGCTGAACTGCTAGCCAAACCAGACAAAACCAACGAGGAAAAGCAGTTGGTAGAATTGTGCACTTTGGATCTGGATATTGTGGTCAGCACGGTGCCGTTTTCTCATCTGGTGGCTAGCTATCAAGCAGCGTTGAAAGATACCGACAAGACAATAGAAATTATTGCTCGAACAGAGCACGGTGCTGGCATGGACAGGGAAATTGTTAAAAAGGAACTGAAATTCATAGACAATTGGTTGACTGCCTGGGCGTCAGAAGATGTAAAGTTTGCTCTTAGAGATGAGATTGACGTTGCTGAATTTTCAGATAGTGATAGGGATTTTTTGAATACGCTTGCACTCAAAGTCGAACAAGCCCCAGAGGACGCCGACGGGGAATGGTTCCACAAAGCAATATATGAATTCAAAGAATCTCACGGTCTCCAGCCAAAAGAGCTATTCCAGGTGCTTTACCGTGTATTGATTGGCAAAGATTCCGGTCCGCGCGCCGGCTGGTTTCTGTCCATACTGCCTCGCGACTGGCTAATCAACCGTCTACGACTGGAGGCTTAATATGGCTACACAGACTGCAATACTAGCCGCTGGGTGTTTTTGGGGAGTGCAGTGTTATTTTGATCAAGTTCCGGGAGTGCTGAATACCGAGGTTGGCTATATAGGCGGGCATACCGAGAACCCATCCTATGAAGATGTATGTTCGCATAGCACAGGCTATGCTGAAGCTGTGAAAATCGAGTTCGACCCCCAAACAATCAGTTATGAAACTCTTCTAAGACAATTCTTTAGAATGCACGATCCGACACAGCTGAACCGGCAGGGGCCAGATGTGGGCGATAGTTATCGCTCGGCTATTTTCTATGTCAAAGATGAAGAAAAGCAACTGGCTCAAAAAATTATAGACGAACTCAACCAAACAGAATTCCAGGGAAAGATAGTAACCAGTCTAGAACCAGCCGGCAAATGGTGGCCGGCCGAAGATTACCACCAGAAATTTACTGAGCGCACTGGCCGAGGGATATGTCACATTCCATATGAGGCTATATAATTAGTTAAATGGTTGAAGTTACCGAACAACAATTTGATGAATTCATGGAAGCCGGAATAGCGGCTGTTCCTGAGCAATACCGCTCTAGAATAGATAATGTGGCTATTATGGTGGCTGATAATCCGTCTGAGCAACAAAGAAAAGATCTCAAGTTAGCCTGCAACCAAACACTGTTTGGGTTGTACGAAGGCGTGCCGTTGCCACAGCGTGGTGGTCGAACCAAATTATTACCAGACAAAATTACCGTATTCAAAGTTCCGATTCTTAGATTCTCTCAGACGGAAGACGAGGTGAAAGAGCAGGTTAAACACACCATCTGGCATGAGGTGGCTCATTATTTTGGACTCGACCACAAGCGGATACACGAAATAGATGGAAGACACTAAGCAATGCTCAACTAGTACAACTAGATCAACCTGCCTGCCGGCAGGCAGGTGCTCAATGAATGTAGAAATGATTAAATCATTTAATACAATTAATGACTTGAATATTCATTGACCCCGTTGGACTCGTTGTTAATTGAGCATTAAAAACAGTTCTACTTTGTGCTATCATCGTAGGAATGGAGAAAGTCACTAATTTTTTTGGACTGTTTAGGAAAGAAAAGATTACCTATCAGAATTTAAGGACTATAAATTTAGTTGCTGCTGGGTTGCATGCTGGACAGGCAATACTGGTGGTAGCACTAAGTGGTGCCGCTAGCGGAATATTCCCAGTAACTACAAATTACTTAGCTCTGGACGCTATTGCCTCAGCGGCATCTGGTCAACCTGTTTTGGCTACCGCTACTCATCATTTGTTTGATATAAAATTAGCCTACATAGTTGCCGCCTTCTTCTTAATGAGCGCGGTGGCCCACTACCTGGTTGCAAATGAGTACCGCAAAAAATACGAAGCTGGGCTTAAAAAGGGAATCAATAAGTTTCGCTGGGTAGAATATGCCTTTTCCGCTAGCACCATGATGGTTGGAATAGCGCTACTTAGTGGTATTTCAGACATCTCTTCTCTTATGATGATATTCGCTTTAACGGCGATAATGAATCTCATGGGTCTAGTAATGGAAGTGCACAACCAAACCACTAAAAAAACCAACTGGCTTAGTTTTAAAATCGGTGTTATTGCCGAATTGGCTGCCTGGTCAGCGATTGCTATTTATCTAGGGGGTGCAATTTTCTATGGTAGCGGCGTGCCAACATTTGTCTACTTTATATATGGTAGTTTGTTTGTTTTCTTCAGTTGTTTTGCAGTGAACATGTATTTGCAGTACAAACAGATTGGAAAATGGAAGAACTACGTATATGGTGAGCGGGTCTATATAATACTTTCGCTTGTCGCCAAATCAGCTCTTGCCTGGCAGGTATTTGCTGGTGCCTTGAGGCCGTAAGGGGTGCGTTGAATGTTCGATTCCCCAAAACTACCTAAAAACACACCGCTGATTGTAGCGCTAATAGCCGTGGTGCTGGCATTGCTGTCCATGGTGGCAGTATTGTTGGCTGGCTGAAAACCTGCTAACCTAAGCTTTAGTAATATAAGGGGGTGATACGCTCATGGCTATTGCGATGTTCGGCACAAATAAAACCCAAAATACTTCACCGGGCATAATGTCTGACGGAGAAGATGAAAACATAACAAAAACAAGCAGCGTAGTTAGCGGAATGAAAGACCCAGTGCCGGTGGTGCAAGTGCTCTCAGTCCGTGGCGTGGAATACGGCATGATGAGTATAACTTTGTGGGTGCTTGCTAGCACGCTTGCGTGGCTACTGCTCAACTTAGTCAATGGCAGCAGAACCTTTGACTATTTAGTAGTGCCAACTTCGGCGCTGGTAGTTTGTCTACCGTTTTTTGCTTGGCTGTTTATACGACTCAAAAAAGCCGAACTTGCCAATTCGTCGTTGGTACACGAACCGTCGCGTCGTCGCTGGTCGCAGACAACGCAATTTGTGGCCTTCATAGCTACACTAACCAACCTAATAGTCTTTGTCTACGCAATGCTTTCACGCTTTGGCACCGACAAAAAGCCATCGGAGACAATCTTAAAACAGGTTCTTAGCATGCTAGTAGTGCTGGTGATTGCCGGCGGGGTGTTGGTCTATTATTGGTTAGAAGACCATAGAAAGTAGGCAGTGATATGAATGTACTAAAAGGAATGACGAAATACTACGTGGGACTAGCGCTACTGGTGGTTTTTGCTGCTGGACTGGTTGGATACACAATTGTGTCTGGTGCTGATGCCAAGTCAGACAAAAAAACAACCGAAGCAGTAATGAAAATTGCACCAAAATTAGATGAATTTGTTAACACTAAGGGTTCTATACCGGACAAACTGAGTGAAATAGACGGAGTCGGCAGTGTGCCAACAACCATAACTTACAAAAAACTATCTGAAGAGAAGTATAAGTTTTGTGTAGTTTATAAAACAGAGGCTAGTGGTTTTGATGCTGGTGTGACGGGTATATTCACGGGTGCTTTGTATGGTTCTGCTTTAAGTGGAGCGGACTATCCGGCCAGTGAGTCCTACTTTGACTACTATTCGTTAACGTACAACCACAAGAAAGGTGAAAATTGCCAAACAGTCAAACCATACCTGAATACCTACAAGGATGATCAAACCTACTATGATAGTTCATCTACCGACTATGGGGGCTCAGCAGTCCCAGCTGGTACGGCGTCTGTATGTGTTCCATCTTCCACTGGTTATACAGCAGAGGGGTCTGGAGTGATTGAAGTCATAGATATACCTACCAAGACTATTAGTCTTGCTCAAAACGTAACTGGAAAACCAGCTCAGATTGAATTCGATGATATCACCAAAGCCTACGACAAGTCATGCGCTGAAATTAAAGTAGGAGCTCTCAAAGTAGGAGACAGCATAAAACACTACGGCTTTGTCGCTACACCTCTTGTAGACGTCATAGAACTGCAATAGAAGGAAATGTTCACTAGCTGGTATATGACGGAGTCATAGAAAATGAAAAAACAAATAAACCCATGGCGAATAATCGCCGTTGTTTATACAACGGCCACGACTTTAACACTTCTCTGTGGGTATTATGTTGTCGCCGACGCTATTTTCGAAAGAATTTCGAGTACGAGCAACTCCACTGATGTTGGACTGGAGGGATTTGTTTTTCTGGTGTTAGTCATCTACGCCTTACCATATGCAGGAAGTTGTTATGCCATCTTTAAACTACAAGAATTTTTTGCAATCAAAGCAGGGTTTGTAAAGTTCGCCAGGCAAACTAAATACTACTATATTGCTTCAGGTTTGTTGTTTGTGTTGACGTGTTCTTCATTATTCTTTTAGCCGCTAGAGGTATAAAATAGCATGATGGCATATGAAAGAAGCCCGGTTTACAAACCAGGTCAAAAGGATACATATAAACTCAGTCGTAGTCGGATTGAGAACTTTATTCGCTGTCAGCGTTGTTTTTGGCTTGCCCAAAGACTTAAAATAAATCAGCCCAGTAGCCCACCGTTTTTAATTAACTCGGCCATAGACGAGTTGCTCAAAATTGAATTTGATACTTACCGAGACAAAGACGAACAGCACCCTTGGCAGGTAGAGTTTAAGGTAGACGCCAAACCTTTCCAACACTCCGACTTAAAACGTTGGCGGCATACTTTTACAGGTGTACAGCACTTGCACACCCCAACTAATTTACTGATTTTTGGCGGCGTAGACGACGTTTGGGTAAACCCCAAAGGGGAGTTGATAGTGGTTGATTATAAAGCCACAGCAAAATCTAGTGAGATTACCGATCTTGGACCAGAAGGTGGCTGGCACGACAGCTACCGCCGGCAAATGGAGGTTTACCAGTGGCTATTAAGAGGCGAAGGCCACAAGGTAAGTAATACAGGATACTTTGTTTATGCCAATGGTATTTCTAAAGCCGATGGATTTTTTAATAAAGTGCAGTTCCGTACCAATGTTTTTCCGTACAAGGGTAGTGATGAGTGGGTAGACCCCACATTAGAAGAGATCAAGGATGTATTAGAATCAGATGAAATGCCGCCAGTCGGCGAAGCCGCTATGGGCGGCCCTTGCGAATACTGCACCTACGCCCGCGCCCGAACAGAACTAACTTTAAAAGCGATACAAGGCAAAAGTAATGGTAAGCAATAAAATAAATTTTGAGCCATTAAGTAAAGATTTTAAGTATAGACTCATCCAAGATTTTATTAGGCCAAATATTTTTAGAGTCCCAATTACAGTTATAGCAACATTTAGCCTATCTATTATCGGAGTGGGTTTTATGTATTTGATAAGAGATTCAATAGATCAAGGTTCGGATAATGTTGGTTTAGTATACATCCTGATTGCATACTCATCTGCTGGTCTGGGGGTAACATATTTCGCTTACAAAGCGAATATATCAAAGATAAAATGGAAAAATTTTAGAGAAGCTAATAATTGGCAGGATCTATCAATCTACAATACCAGCAATAATATTATTGAAGATGATCTATCACCGCCAGGTATGAGAGTGGGGGAATACAAGGTTACAGACGGTTTAGAGGGTGTAATTAACGAGCAGAAATTTTTCTTGTATGACTATAACTGTAAAAGTGGTAGCGGTAAGAACGACAATAATTATTCTGTAAGCATCATAGCCTTTAAAGTCCCGTGGAATTTACCAAGAATGCAGATTGATAGCATTAGAAAAAAGGTAGGAATCAGTCAAGATTTTCCTAATAGCGAGGAAGTTAACTTAGAAGGTAATTTTGATAAATATTTTATAACTCGAATCCAAAAAAACACCCAACTCGATGTGCTGTCGCTCCTATCCCCAGATATAATGGCCAAACTCATTAATTACGCCAGTAGCTACGATATTGAATTATCAAACGGGTATATATATCATCGCGGACACTCACCACCTACAGGTGGAGCCACTAAAACAATTATTTGACAACTCGTTCAATATTTTAGCTATCATGACAAAGAAAATGAAAAGATACGCTACTGATTTTTATGTAGATCCTCCAGTATCGACCGAGTCTCAAAATATTGGGCTAAGGAGCAAGAATTGGTTTTTTGGATACTTTGGTGGGAAAAATGCAACGTTGGACGCCGTAAAACGCATAGTACTGGGCGTTGCGCTAATATTCTTAGTTTTTGCTACATTAACGGCATTAATAGTTTTGCTAGATTAAAACACAAGTAGCATCTGCTTCTCCAGTACTGTTCCAGAGTCTATTCCCAGTAGCTAGGGGAGGATTATTGTCGTATAGGCCGAAGTATAGATTTTGATTTCGGTTAGTTGTTAGAGGTTTACCAAAATACTCCGAAGGATGAAATAGAGCTAAACTCACACCCGCACCAAAGTCACCCTTGAGGCGCTAAAAAAGCAAATAACTGTAAACTGTTAGCTGTAAACTGTATACTATTTTTATATGCTAGATATTAAATATATTCGGGAAAATGCCGACTTAGTCCAGAAAAAGTCTGAAGAGAAGGGCTATAAAGTTGATGTTGCCAAACTTATCCAGGTAGACGAAGCACGCCGGGAAAAAGTGCAGGCGGTAGAAGACCTCCGTAAGCAACGTAACGAGGCTGCAGATGCTGGCAAAGGCTCAAAACCTTCAGAAGATCAAATGGCTAAAGGCCGAGACCTGAAAGAACAAATATCTGCAATTGAATCCGAACTCGAAACTATAAATCCTGAATACGATGAACTACTAAATGCTGTGCCGAATCCGGCGTTTGATGATGTACCAGTTGGCGGGGAAGACGCAAGCGTGGAAGTAAGCAAGTGGGGTGATCAAACAACTGGCGCTAAAGACCATTTGGATTTTGCCGAAGAACGGGGCTGGGTGGACTTTGAACGCGGTGCAAAAGTAGCTGGCACCAAGTTTTATTTCCTGAAGGGTGATCTTGCTCGGCTAGAACTAGCCCTAACTCAGTTTGGCCTAGATTTTCTGACTGAAAAAGGATTTACCTATATGTGCGTACCGCACATGGTGACATCACGTATTTCGGCTGGTGCTGGTTTTGCCAGTAAGGGTGCGGATGATAGCAACGAATATTTTATAGAGGGCGAAGACTTAGCATTAATCGGTACAGCCGAAGCGCCACTGACTGGTTATCATGCAGACGAAATTTTGGACGAAGACAAAATGCCACTTCTTTATGCCGGATACAGCCCATGCTACCGTAAAGAGGCAGGGACATACGGAAAACAC
>JAYTJL010000045.1:0-1854 GCA_043731125.1 Candidatus Saccharimonadota bacterium | reverse complement strand
GCCAGCTGCTATGGTTGAAAAGCACGTCAACCAGCAAGTATTTTTGGATGAATTCATGGAGCACGCCTTAAATGACCTATACGGCAAGACTATTGATGCTGAAAAATTGCGTACTGCTGGCCCGCCCAATGTGAATCTCAAAAAATTTGTACCCTATACAGAATTAGAATTTGAGGCAGAGGTAGAAATAATTGGTGAAGTTAAGATTGCCAACTACAAGGCTCTGAAGCGACAAATACCCAAAACCGTAGTTACCGCCAAAGACATTGAGGATGTATTAAAGACTCTTCAGGACCGTAGTGCTGAGCGACGGGAAGTTAAAGTGGCCGTAAGACCAGGCGACGAAGTAATTATAGACTTTGCTGGACACGACGCTGGTGGCAAACCTGTAGTTAATGCCAACGGAAAAGACTACCCACTTGTTATAGGCAGTAGCAGTTTTATCCCCGGTTTCGAAGAGAACCTGGTTGGAATGAAAACCGGGGATAAAAAAGAATTTAGTCTGAGTTTCCCCGCTGATTACGCTGTTGCTGACATGCAGGGGCAGAAAATTAGCTTCAAAACTACCGTTAAAAAGGTTTCCGAGCTAGTTAGTCAAAATATTGATGATAAATTTGCTGCGACAGTCGGGCCATTTGCTACTCTATCTGATCTTAAAGATGACATTAAAAAACAATTGCTAGCCGAAAGGCAGCAACAGGCCGAGCGCGATTTTCAAAACCAACTTATAGCAGACCTCGCCAACAAATCGAATATTGACGTACCAGACGGACTAGTGGACAGCCAGGTATTGAGCATGGAAGAAGATGAAAAGAAAAACCTAGCATTTAAAGGGGTAACTTGGCAGGAGCACTTAAAAGATGAGGGTATTACAGATAAAGAACACCGAGATAGACACCGCGACCAAGCATTTCAGCGCGTCAAAGGTGGCCTGATGCTATCTGAAATAGCAGAGAGGGAAAACATAGAAGTGTCGCCGGCCGAGCTTGACGCACGAATTATGCTGCTCAAGAGTCAATACGGTGACTCAGAGATGCAAGCCCAACTAAGTAGTCCAGAAGGCCGTCGTGACATAGCTGGCCGCATAATGACTGAAAAAACCGTAGCTACATTAGTCGAATACGCCACCAACAAGTAAAATACTTAACCTGCCTACCGGTAGGCAGGTTAAGTCAAATAATTTTCATTCCGCCCGTGCTTGCAAATAATTTTGCCTGGGAGGAAAATATAGATATGGAGAGTTTTGACCTAACTAAGCTAAGTCTGGGTGAAAAGCTTTTGATCACGACAGAAACCGGATCTACGTATCATTTCAAAGCGGAAACGACCCCTGTACCTGTTAACGAAGACGGAAGTATATTTAGAGGGTTGAGGGCTACGCGAGAAAGCGCTCATAATCTCGATGGAAGGCCAGAAGCTATAGAGAATGATCCAGCATTACTATTTGTGGGCTCAGAAGAGCCAGGTAGTGTTTTACAAGCTGGCGATGCTATGCAAATCGATTGGGATCGTACCCATCCTACGAGCAAAGAGTGGGATATGCAATTTGGTCCATTGTTTCATAAGTTCACCACCTCTCGAATCATAGGGATCGAACTAGTTCCTGTTGAGGATAATTAGCACTCGGGCTTGACGAGTGCTAATTTGGTTGGGTATAATTTAGTCACTTATGATAAAGCATTCAAGTTCAACTTTGGTCCCGACAGTTATAGAACAAGAAGGACGCATGGAGCGGGCTTATGACATATATAGTCGTCTGCTTAAAGACCGCATCATTTTCCTAGGTGACCAAGTCAATGAACACACTGCCAATTTGGTGGTAGCGCAGATGCTATTTTTGGAAAACCAAGATGC
>JAYTJL010000044.1:0-3035 GCA_043731125.1 Candidatus Saccharimonadota bacterium | reverse complement strand
AACAGAGGTGTTCTTGATATGAATATTGAAAAAATTGATATTGCGAAATTTATTGAAAAGCTTACATCTGATTACCGGCCACAAGCCGAAGCAAAAGGTCTGAAAATGGTGTCAATTATAGACGAGGGCGTTAGTACAATTATGACGTCACAGCTGTATCTACGAGAAATTTTGCAAAACTTTATTACTAACTCCATAAAGTACACAGAAAAAGGACAGATCAGTATATCGGTGGGTGGTACGGCCAACAAAGTTGTTTTTAATGTTAAAGACACCGGCATCGGTATTAGTAAAAGCGATCAAAACAAACTCTTTAAGAAGTTTTTTAGAAGCGACGACTTCAGAGTTAAAAAAGCCTCTGGAACGGGACTTGGATTGTTTGTAACTGCAAAACTAATAAAGTTAGTAAATGCCAGCCTATCGATTGAAAGCGATCTCAACCAGGGAACGGAAGCAATCCTGAGTGTTCCCAATATAGAGCCAGCACTATACGACGCATTGTCCGATAACCAACTTGCTAAACCACAGTAAAAGGTGTAGTATTGACATATCGGCCCACCATTTAAGGTAGGCTTTTTTAGTGGGAAAATACTAGGAGAAATAACTTGAGCGCCGACACAGCCAAAAAAAAGGTCAGGATCAGAAAAGCTCCACAGACAATGAGGGAGAGAGCAGCTGTTGCTTCAGTTGAAAAACCAACCAAGCGACGGCATAAAGTAACTCGCCAGGTAAAGACAACACTAAAGTCAAGCACCAGACCTGTTAAAATGGTTGTTGCTAAAAGGCCAAAACTACCCAAGAACAAAACTACACTTGCACTTGGAAAAATTTTTAGGCCACTCAAGAAAGTGTTACGCTGGCTAGCGCCGACCTACTTTATAAACTCGTGGCATGAAGTCAGGCAAGTTACCTGGCCATCAAGGCGCGAGACATGGAGACTGACACTAGCGGTATTTATATTCTCTATTATATTTGGATTAGCAGCCTACGGAGTGGACTCAGTCCTCGACAAAATATTTAAGACATTTGTATTGAAATAAGAGCAAGGAAGAACCAATGAGTAAAAGGTACGATTCAACAAAACAGTGGTACGCCATACATACCTATAGCGGCTATGAAGAAAAGGTTGCCGAGAGCATCAGACAACGGTCTGAGAGTCTAGACATGGGTGACAAAATTTTCCAAGTACTGGTACCGAAAGAGAAAATGATTGAGATAAAGAACGGTAAACGCAAGGTCGTTGAGAAGCGGATCTTTCAAGGCTATGTGTTAGTAGAAATGAAACTATCAGAAGACGCCTGGTATATAGTACGCAACACGCCCAATGTAACAGGGTTTGTCGGGAGTGGTGCAGAACCAACGCAGGTAGAACCAGAAGAAATAGCCAAAATTCTTAAAAGAATGGGACGAGAAGAGCCCAAGCATAAATTTGATTACCAGGTTGGCGAAGTTGTTAACATTATCGACGGACCGTTTAAAGGATTTGATGGTGCGATTAATGAAATTGACGCTCAAAAGGGCAAACTTAAAGTATTAGTTAATATGTTTGGCCGCGAAACACCAGTAGAACTCGACGGCCTTCAGGTAAAAAGGGTTTGAGGATTATGACAGAATCACGCTTTATACCCATACAACACAGAGTTGGCGCAACCAATAATCGATTTCCAGAAACGATTGTAGATGCCGGTAGCGACTATACTTACGCAGATACAAACGCATGGCTAACAATAGCAAGATTGCCACCTATCCTGCCAGGAGAGCTCGAACACCAGTGGGCTATTAGAACCCTTGAGCAAAGAGGAGTGGGAAAGACGGCACTAAGTGAAGTACAAACCAAACCCGCTAATGAACCAGGAGAAGGAGCATAAAATGGCCAAAAAGGTAACAGCAACACTAAAAATGAAGATTAAAGGCGGACAGGCATCTGCAGCGCCACCAGTAGGAAGCACACTTGGTCAATACGGAGTCAATATGATGGACTTTATTACGCCATTCAATGAACAGACCAAGGATAAGATGGGGCAGTCAGTAACGGTTCATATTAGTATTTATGATGACCGAAGCATGACTTGGCGAGTGGTTGGTACACCAACAGACGAACTGATTTTAGCTGCTTTGAAGGTAGACAAGGGTTCGGGTGAGCCTAATAAGATGAAGCTGGAGAAGAAACTATCCCAGACTCAACTTACTGAAATCGCACAGAGTAAAGCAGCTGATGTGAATGCCGAAGACCTAGACTCTATCAAAAGAATGGTAGCTGGCACCGCACGAAGTATGGGTGTTGAGGTAGAGGCCTAAGAATACTTAACAAGTCAAGTAATTAAGTGGGAGGCCGAACTAAAGAGTAGGCCGCTAAAACCACAAAGGAGAACATTATGACAGAAGCCAAGAAAACAGCCAAAAGCTCAAAGCCAAAAGCTGAAAGCAAGAAAGCGGTTGTAAGAAAGAGGAAAGAAGTTGAGAAGATCGTAGATCCAGGAGCTCCGTCCTCCAATGAAGCTTTGGAGGTCAAGCAGACTCCGGACAAAGTAACTGATGCAGTTACTGAAGCTGTAATAGTTACTAACGACGATGGACTAGCGACTGAGGAGCAAAAGTCTCCTGTTGCTAAAGCTGGCAAAAGAAGCGCCAAGGCTGAGAAAGAGCAAGACGAAAAGACAGCCAAGGAAGACCGCAAGGTTTCTAAAACATCTGCCACCGAAGCTCCAAAACCAATTCAGAAAGCAACTCGAACTAAGTCAGAACGTGCCGGCAAAAAATACAGGGAAGTTGTGAAGTTAATTGATACAGACAACACATACACACTTGCTGATGCACTCGAATTAGCCATAAAAACAACAACGACAAAATTTGATTCTTCTGTCGAACTACATATTCGGCTGGGTGTTGACCCAAAGCAAGCAGACCAAAACATACGCGGTAACGTGGTTTTGCCTGCTGGGAGTGGCAAAACTGTAAAAATAGCAGTCCTGTGTGAGCCTGGCGACGAAAAATCAGCCACAGCGGCTGGTGCAGACATTGTAGGTGCTGAAAAA
>JAYTJL010000043.1:0-8602 GCA_043731125.1 Candidatus Saccharimonadota bacterium | reverse complement strand
TGTGGGTATGTGAGTCCTTCGGGATTTTCCGCTTTCGGGTGGATTGGCTCAAATTACTTTGCAAATTTTTGCAGTATTTGACGCTTCACGAATGGTGGGTTGAAGGGTGTAATTTAGGCTCAAGGCTAGTACTTGAGCCCAGAAATGGCTTCCAGCGGTGCCCACCCCCTCTGGAAGCCTTTTTTGTTGGTTGTGACCAGCCACCCATAATTTTCTGCTGAAAATTTGGTCGGCCCCGCCTCAGCGCCAATGCCCTTCCGGCCTTGCAAAATGCCGCTGGCATTTTTCACCCTCTGGAGGCTCTTTATATTGAAAAAAGCACCGCTTTGGTTTTATTCTAATAGGATTTCAGAGAACTTTTCTGGTGTCGTGGGGCAATGTGCCGTCGGCTAAGAACTCGGTGATTAATGAGCAAGCTTCTTTTATGACTAGGTCTAGGTTGGACTTCTCTGCTTTAGCGAATGGTTTTAGCACAAATTCGGCACTGTTTTTTGATTTATCGCTACCTATACCTATGCGCAAGCGGCCAAAATCGTCGCCGAGATGCTGAATTAGTGATTTTACGCCGTTATGACCAGCGTCAGACCCTTCTACTCGAGTTCTTAGTGACCCGAACGGTATTGCTAGCTCGTCATAAACTACCAGAGTTTGTGGATTGTATACTTTATAGAAGTTTTGAACTGAATGAGCAGCCTCGCCGCTTAAGTTCATAAAAGTTGAAGGTTTGCACAAAACTACTCTTGTATCACTCAACTGCTGGATGCTCATAGCGCACCTTAGGTCTTTCTTGTTTATCCATTCGGGAAAGCCATTTACTGCGGCAAATTTATCAAGCGTCGCAAAGCCAACGTTATGGCGAGTGCCGCTGTATCCATCGCCAGGGTTGCCAAGGCCTATCACAAGGACGGTCTTATTTATTTACCCCAAGACTGTAGGGTAGTGTATTACCAATTACCGGTTTCTTCTCAAACAGTGACATATACCAGAAAGTCTAAAGCTAAAGTTCGGGCAAGTCCATTCAAGTTTTTTTGTGGGTTGTTTTTCTTTTTTTAACTGTCGGGTTGTCGCCGTGTTGTTCTATGAACCAAAACTTAATAGGCGTGCCGTCCATTGGCCATTTTTCGCGGAAGGTACGCTCCATATATCTTTTATAGCTCCAATGTAAAAACCGAGTCTGTGAGCCAAATATTTTAAAGCTGGGTATGGGGTTGCCTTCCTCGTGAACCATGTAACGCAGCCTAGGTTGGCGGTTTTTCAGCCCAGCCGGTGGGTGGGACGAGATTATCTTTGCCAACCATTTATTGAGTTCGGCTGTCTTAAACGAAGTTTCACGGGTTTTGTTGATTTGTACGGCCATCTCAAATAGTTTTGTGACGTTTTGACCAGTAACCGCGCTGGTTAAAATTACAGGCGCCCAAGGCACATAATCAAAGACTCCCGCTAACTGCCTTAATATGTCGGTGTGGGTGTAGCCGTCTTTTTCTAAAGAATCGTATTTGTTGACCAGTAAGACAAGTCCCCTGCCCGCGTCTTTTATCATGCCAGCAATTTTTTGGTCTAGCGAAGTGCCAATGTCTCCGGCGTCTAGCACAAGCATACATATGTCAGCTTCTTCTATTGAAGCAATCGAACGTAGAATTGAGAAGTGTTCTACTCCCATCTCTACTTTCCCTGCCTTGCGTATGCCAGCCGTATCAAGTAGGACTACATCTTGACCCTCGAAACGCATTGTTATTCGGTTGACGTCTCTGGTGGTGCCGGCTCTATCAGATACGACAGCTTGTTGCTTCTTGGCTAAGGAGTTAAAAAGACTACTTTTGCCCACATTTGGGCGCCCAAGAAGGGCTACAGTAACTGTATTAGAGTCTCTCAGAGGCTTTCCGGGTGGAATTTCGGCCTCTACAGCCTCCAGCAGCTCTTCTAGACCCTTTTTCTGTGTTGTCGAGGTGAAGACTACTTTCTTTATTCCAAGGCCCAGGTAGTCCTGCTCTGACGGATTTTTAACTTGGTCTAACTTATTTACGACTAGAACCAATGGTTTTTTACTCTTGTGAGCTAATTTGGCAACTTTACGGTCCTCGTCACTCAACACAGCAGGTGCTTCAATAGTCACAATGATTACGTCAGCGGCTGCGGTTGCTTCTGTTATCTGTTCTTGAATGCTGAGTTCAAAGTCATCTTCTGCTGCCTTAAATCCAGCAGTGTCCACTAACCAGTACTCACCACCACCCCAAGGCAAGCGGCTCGCAATGGCGTCACGAGTAGTGCCAGCTTCTCGAGCAACGACCGCTTCGCGGCGACCCAGCAAAGCATTATATAGGCTGCTTTTGCCCACATTAGCCCGGCCAACTATTGCAACTATTGGTAACTTAGTGTTCATTCTTAGATGTTATTATAACCGTTATGTGTCTGATTTCATAATAAAAGATCTCCGTTGTCCAGAGATCATTTATTTTGATATCGAGTTGCTAAACTACTGGCGGTGTGTCACCTGGGGATTCGGAGCCGTCTGCAGGTGCTGCGCCGTCTGCAGGTGGTTCTGCTACTGGAACGTCGGCGTGAACCGTTGGTTCGCCACCTACTGCTGGGTCGGTCACTGGAGCAGTAGCACTTGCGTCTGCGGGCGTACTCGCCACAAAACTGTTAATTTGATCATTAACTACAGTCTGCTCCTCTGCGCTACTAGGTTGGTTATCCATACCTGGTACACTGATCGGGTTTGATGTATCCGGTTCTGGTACCGCACTTGGGTCGGTTGCTGGCACGGCCATTGGGTCTGGTGCTGGTGCTCCCATTGTGTTGTCTTCTGGCATTTTATTCTCGCTTTCTTTTTTATTATTATCTTCGTTACCACTATCATCTGTTGAGTCATCATCGTTGTCATCTGTCTTTTTTGGAGATGATCCGGCGCTACTAACTGCGTCGTTACCGACGACCTCTTTAATAACTCTTGCGAAGTCTTCGAGCGTTACCTGAGACTTCACTAAGTATTTAATCACACCCAGTCGTTCTCCGCGAGCCTGGTCTTCGGCTTGTCCTAGCGCAGTCATCATGACTACCTTTGTGTTTGCCATTTCTGGCGCTGCTCTTAGTGTCTCCAGCATCTCAAAGCCAGACAGTTTTGGCATCATCACGTCGGCCACGATAAGATCTGGTCTCTCTTTCATCGCAACTACCAGTCCTTCTTCGCCGTCGCCAGCGGTGACCGTGTCGAACCCCTCGGCTTGTATTCGCATTTCGAATATTTCCCGGAGGTTGTTGTCGTCTTCTACGAGTAAAATTTTAGCCATCTGAATACTTTTTTACACTCTTGTTCTGTTTATCTATGTGTCCTTAAAGATAATTCTATCATGGTTACGGTTACAATATGCAAATTTATATATTCGGATTGATAGTTAAGGACTGCTTGCGTTGCATTTCCAAGGCTTGTTCTGATGTCAGGCGAGGTAAGTTGACATAAAAAACACTACCCTTGCCCAGTTGGCTGGTCACCCAAAGTCGGCCGTTATATAGTTCTAAAATTTTTCGACAAATGAACAGCCCTAGTCCTGTCCCTCCTATCGTGCGGGTCATAGAACTATCTACACGGTAGAATTTTTGGAAAAGGTGCGGGATGTCTTCGGGTGGAATGCCAGCACCGGTGTCTGTAACTTGCATTTGAATGACTTTCGCGTCGCCGGTAATTGCAATGCTAATAGTGCCTTCTGCGGTGTACTTAATTGCATTATCAACAAGGTTTTGCATTACTTCACGTAGTCGATTGGGATCCACGAGACCATAGAATAGCGGCCGAATCACTTTTGCACCATTTACGCTACCACTGCTGCTAACAATATACTTCAACTGCAGTCCTTTTTTCTGTGCGTTAAATCTGGCACTGTCAGCGACAGCTTGGAGTATTTCGCCTAGCTCTACGACGACAGGATAGCTAGCTAACCGGCCGTCTTCTGCTTTAGAGCTGGTGAGTAAGTCGGCAAAAAGTACGCCCAGATGCTCAGTGGAGCTGTGGGCTTTCTCAATATAGCTACGAGCACGTGGTTCTAGGTGAGTGACCTTTTCGTTTAGCGCTAGTGCTAGGTAGCCCTCAATTGCGGCAATTGGTGTGCGCATTTCGTGGCTGGCGGTTGAGACAAAGTCAGAGCGCTGCTTGGCCTCGGCAACGTCGGATGTAATATTTCGGAGCACGCCAATTACATTAATTAGCGTTCCACTATCATCCAGTACTGGTGATACCACCATTGAGACTGGTACCCTTTTTTTATTACGGGTGGCTAGCAATCCCTTACTATCTCTGGCTACTTGGGCGTTTGCAAAAGTCTTAGCAAAGGGATGTAAGTTTTCGGGGTAAGCTTCGCCTTTTTCGTCCACAAGTGCCAACACACTTTTATAGTCCATGCCTACTGCTTCCTCGGCTGGCCAGCCTGTAATTTGAGTGGCGCCGGGGTTGAACATGGTGACGACACCATCCAGGCCAACAGTAACAACTCCGTCTTCGATGGTTTCTAAGATAAAATCTGAGTTAAAATGTGGCGACTTGCTACCTGGCATCCCGAAGTGCAAGTGTTTGGCACCAGGGGTTTTAGAGGCTCTGCTGCCACGTATCAGCGCAACGATGCTAACTAGAGCAATGAAAAAAACCACCCCAGCTAATACAATTACGTAGGTACTGTTCATTGCTATCTGTTATTCTAACGCAATATTTGCAATCATGCTAACGCTTGGCAAGCCACAGTGACTAGTTACTTAAATTGCGCTCTACGTTGACAGGTGCAGATACTGGTCTAAAATGATAACTATCAATTAAGGAGATCAAAAAAATGACCAAGCAACAACCAACGGATTCAAAACTTATTTTTATCAAAGTCTCACGGTGGACTTCTTACTTTGTCTACGCATACGCACTCGTTGCTTGTGGTTTCTTAGCGCTCGCATTTTTCTTGCTACTTTTTAGTGCCAACACTAGCACTGCTTTTGTAAAGTTCGTTTATGAGACAAGTTCGTCCTTCCTTGCTCCGTTTAGAGAAATATTTCCAGTTAGATCAATTTCTGATACAGGCTACTTTAGCCCGTCCATTTTATTCGCTATTTTCATGTATGCCATGCTGGCATTGGGCGCCAACGCGCTCATTGGTTACATCACGCTTAAGATGGTCAAACATCAAAATGAATTAGCCAAAGAAGAAAAATAGTCTCAGTTTCGAATCGAACCTGCTTCTTAAGATGCGGCTTCAAGGTCGGCAATGATGAGTTTTTTCATACTCAACATGGCCTGTAAAGCTTCAGGGGTGTCAACAAGTTTGCTCATGTTACCTGGTACTACTTGCCAGCGGACACCATATTTGTCTCGGCACCAGCCACACTGGCTTTCTTTGCCTTCGTCTGTAAATTCATTCCAATAGTAGTCAATTTCCGCCTGGTCCTTGCATGGTAGTTCGAATGACACCGAGTCACTAAAAGTGCCGTGCGTGCGAGTACACATTATCCGAAACTCTTGGTCTTTGAGGGTTATGGAAAAAACATCAACCCTGCCACCTGGTGTGTCGTCGAATGATTCGGTTGCCCCACTCAATTTGGCCTCATTTCTGAAAATAAGCTTGTAATAATTTTTAACTTCTTCAACTGGTGCATCGATCCACAAAAAAGGCGTAATTTTGCTCATCTTAGCTATTGTCTCCTGACTCTTGACCCCGAGTTATGTTCACCATCCACTCAATACTGTATTTGTCTGTCAGGCCACCAAAAATGTCACCCCATGGTGCCTGTTCGAGAGGCATTTTTACTTTGCCGCCAGCTGAAAGTTTTTCAAAAATACCACGCAGTGCTACCTCATCCTCACCATTTAGCGCGAGTTCTATTTTCTTAGCCTTCGGGCTGGCGTTGTTGCTGTCGCTGGCCATTAGCCGGACTACCCCACCACTGAGTAGACCGTGCATTAGTTTGTCCGTTGGCATACGGGCTTCTTCAGGCATACTATCCTGGGGCATATCACCATAAGGCGATAGGTCTAGCTCACCTCCAAAAACTGATTTATAAAATTCCAAAGCCTCCCGGGCATTACCATTAAAGAACAGATATGGATCTAGTTGTACGTTGCTCATAAACATCCCCTTTATTAATAATATAAATTATCTCACACGGGGCTATATAGCAGCAGCAAGAATCTATTGTTCGAGCAGGTCTTTCAAAGGACCTAAATAGTAGTCGCGCCAGCCGTCTGCTATGTCTTTGGCGTTGTCGTCTGGGACGTCTGCATGGACCATTTTTATAATTGTCTTGCCGTCTTTTTCACTGAATTTAAAGCTAAGCTTGGACGGTGCGTCCCATTTGCCGCCGTACCAGTCCTGAGCAAGTAGTTTTTCTCTGACAACATTAGTGTTGGTGCCGTGGATGTCCCCACCCCAAAGTTTGAACTCAAATCCTTCTGCCTCGCTCATTTTAGCCGGTCCGCCGCCCCATTGCTCGATTATTTCTGGGTTTATGAACGCTTGCCAGACTTTGGCAACCGGTGCGTCAACTATGTAGGTCTGTTTAATTGTTTTCATTTCTTTTTTCTCTCCAAGTTATTTCGCTCCAAGGTTTTTACTATCTTGATGATCAATTCCGTCCGCAAGGGTTTGTCATTGTCGAACCGAGCAGTGGATTTGCCGTGCAGGTACGTGGCTAGGTCATTTTCGAGCCTGGCAGCTTGGTGTACTGGGTACATGCTGACAAAGTTTTTGTAGCCTGCAAAATACACAATTGGCCCGTTGGTATTATAAAATGTGGGCACTCCGTAGCTAATCTTCTCACTTGCATCCGGCAAAAGATCTTTAACTGTTTATATACTTCTGTGAGTCTTAGCTTGGTTGCCCCATCAAAGTTAATGATATAGTCATTGATCATAGCAATATTCTATCATTTGGTTCGGTATGTAACTTGACAGTACAAAGCAGTTTATTCATACTTAACTTATTAGTTAAGTATGAATAAACTGCCAACTTTAGACAAAGCTTTCTCTGCCCTGGCAAATTCGCACCGCCGGGCTATTATTACAGCTCTGTCATTGCAGCCACTGTCCATTAGCCAATTGGCGGAATTTGAAAAGTTAAGTTTGCCGGCTATCCATAAACATATAGCATTGCTTGAAGAGGCTCAGTTGGTTCATCGGCGCAAAATTGGCCGTAGTAACTTTTTGGTAATCAACCATGTATCGCTCCAGCTAGTCCAGAAATGGCTACTACAACACCAAACTCACTGGGGTAGCGCAAAAGCCACCTTGGCCAATTACGACCCCTCAAATTATTCTTCTTTTGCTCAGCCCTCCTCTATGCCCAATACTAGAAAAGGTAAAGAATAAGAGCTGAGTACTAATAAACCAAGTAAGGGAGAACAATAAAATGAAAAAGTTTGTATTTGTATACAAAGGTAACGGCTCTAAGCCAGCAGACACTATGGAGTCTGTAATGAACGACTGGATGAACTGGATGGCTGGACTCGGCAGTGCTATCGTTGACGGCGGCAATCCGTTTAATGACGGTGGCAAAGTAGTCACCAAATCAGGCGTTGTTGACGTCGTTGCTAGCGGTGCGCTGAGTGGCTACACAATAGTCAATGCTGAGGGTATTGACGAGGTTGTTGAAATGGCTAAGAGTTGTCCTATCCACACCCAAGAAGGCGGTGTAGCTTCTGTAGAAGTCTACGAAGCCCTACCCATGTAACAGTTAGTCTGATAATTAAATAAAAGACCCATCTCCTGGGTCTTGTATTTAATTATCATCTGGTGACCTCAAGGGGAATCGAACCCCTATTGCCAGGATGAGAACCTGGCGTCCTAACCGTTAGACGATGAGGCCACAGGGTACATATTACAGGCAACAGATTACATTTAACAGATTAATTTATCTTTCAGCTTATTGACTAACGACTGCGACACAGTCTAGCAATGAGTTGATATTATGGAGTGTAGGTGAGTTTGTCGGAGGTTGCTAGTAGCGTTACCCAGGTTTGGCCGGGGTTAAGCGGAACCGTTGTACCGGCCGTGTCTTTGAATTCAATAGGGCTAGTGCGGTCTGCCTTAGACCAAGTAACTTCTGTTACGCCACCATCTTGGAATATGTATCCCGTCCCACTACCGTTAATGGAATAGCCACTATGCCCGCTACTATCGACAATGCTGAATGGGACTATTAGTGCAATAACAACTTTTGGTTTGAGCTGTGCGGTGTTACCAGCTTCGTCTGTGATAGCTATGTGAGGCGCTCCGCCTTGACTTCTAGCATAGGAATTAGTCGCAGCGTCATAGTCATAGTGGGAATTGTAAAGCGAGCTGGAAATGGCCATGTCAATTTTTGCAGCAGTTGGTGCTGGGGGTGGTGTGGTCTGGCCGTTTGCAGTTTTGGTTGCTTTGGCTTTCTTCTCGACTTTCCTAGGCCAAGGTTTGACGTCGCTCTTGGTGTAGCCTTTGGATGTGTTGAGGGCGTCTAATTTATCAAAGTTAGTATAGACGTTATGGGGTGCATAGCGGCTGTTGACGCGCCAGTAGGCTCCGCTGTTGAAGAACTGATCTAAGTCTTTGCCTCCATTACGAATTTGAGCAAGAGCTTCTGGACTACCACCCACGTGG
>JAYTJL010000042.1:0-7932 GCA_043731125.1 Candidatus Saccharimonadota bacterium | reverse complement strand
CCAGGTTCTACCCAGATATTATTCTGTGTACTGACTACCCTAACAAGGCTATGGAATTTATCCGTCCAAGTGATCGAGATATTCGCGAATCTTTAGAGCAGCCGTCGCACCCTCGCCGGTAGCGCTAGCAATCTGCATTGTTGCGCCAGAGCGTACATCACCTGCCACAAATACGCCTTCAATGTTTGTCATCAAATCCTGGCCTGAGTTAACAAACCGCTGTTCGTCTAGTTCGACACCGCTGCCCTTCAAGAACCCGGTGTTAGGATCGAGCCCTACGAAAATGAAGACACCGTCGCAGGAGAAATCAATCTTTTTACCACTAACCGTGTCTGTGCCCATTACTTTACTCACCTTGCCATCCACGCCAACGATTTCGTCCGTGGCTGTAGACAGATGAACAGTAATTTTATCTTTGTTCTTTTCTAGTTCTTTTTGCAACACATCACTTGCTCGCAACTTGCTTCTAACCAACAGATCGATGTGAGTTGCAAAGCGTGTTAAAAATAGCGACTCCTGCACGGCTGAGTTACCCCCGCCAACAACAACCAACTTTTTATCTCTATAAAATGCCCCATCACAAGTGGCACAGTAGTGTACACCTCTGGCGTAATACTCAAGCTCACCTGGCACACCAATTTTACGGTAGTCGCTGCCAGTTGCTATAAGAACGGTACGTGCCATCATCTCGCCGTCAACCAGTTTTAGTTTCACATTACCTGCCTCTTTTGAAATACTTACGACTTCGTTGAGTTCAATTTTGGCCCCAAATCGCTCGGCTTGGGCGCGCATAGCGTCAGCTAGTTTGAGTCCTTCAAGCCCATCTGCAAAACCTGGATAATTATCAACCCAGTCAGTTATCGCCGCCAACCCACCAATGGCACCTTTTTCAATAAGGGTTGTGCCAATATCCTCACGGGCGGTATAAATAGCAGCGCTCAGAGCCGCCGGTCCCGCACCAATAATTACTAATTCCTTTACGTCCGGCATGTGTAGTTAAGCTACAGCTGGTGCAAGACGGGATAAGTTGTACCCAACTACCACTTCTTGGCTATTGTCCTGTTTGGTCACTATAGTAATAGGCACCGTCAGGGCGCCACTCATTTGTAATGCTTCTGCCTGTCTATCTGGATGGTCTTCTAAGTTTACTTCGTCATAAGACAAGCCTTTGGTTGAGAGGTATCTCTTCACCATCCCGCAGTAGGTGCACGTATTAGTCGTAAATATGGTGATGTTTTTTACCATCTTGGCTGTCTCCTTTAGTGTTCTTTTTGTTTAACGAACTGTCGCGTTTGATTGCTATATCTACTATAGCTAGTGCTTGGCCGTGAGTCAATACACTATATGTGGTGGGTTTTCCACAGGAATAACACTAGTCCATGCCCTGGTTGGTGTTGAAAAGACCTATTTTACTGAAATTAACACGATGTCAAAGACAAGATCAGCGTTAGCCGGGATTCCAGCTGGAGGATTGGACCCATAGGCTAGTTCGGCAGGTATCAACAAACGCCTCTCTCCACCTTCTTTCATGCCAGGAATGCCTTGTTGCCAGCCCTTTATAAGGTTAGAGAGCGGTGAGGTAAAAGGTTGACCCGTGTCCAAGGAACTCTGAAAAATTTTTCCAGTAGATGCCACTGCCCCTGTATAGTGTGCTGTAACTGTTCCCCCAGCTTTAGCTTCGGCACCTGTGCCAACTTTTTTGTCCTCTATCTTAAGTTCACTTATATTGTCGATCGGTGTAAATCCGTCTAGCATTGCTCCCTCTAACTTTCCTGGTTTATTTGTTGCTGTATCAGTCTTAGTATTATTGGCGTCTTGTGTCTTTCGGTCATTGTTGGTAGTTTGTTGCGATGATTGCTCTGGAAGATTCTCCTCAGGCGGGTGGGTATATTGCCAAAAGCCATATATGCCAGCACCTAATCCCGTTACCAGGAATAACAATGCTAGAAATATCCAGCCGCTTCTTTTTACTACAGAGCCTACACTCATATATTAATATTTCTCCTATTACTACCTTTTTTCATTGACCTTATAACATATGGCAGACAAAAACTTGTAAGTACTACCCCTACTGGGATCAGCCACAATATATCTATTTTAACAAACAAAAAGCTCTGCAATGCCACCAACAATAACCAAAGCGCAAAGATGCGACGACGAACTTTAAGCCTCAAGTACTCCGCACCAAGGTAGTAATATGGAAATACTGTAACCACCAAGAAAGTGGATGACAATAATCCAAACATTAGCGTAACGGTCAAACCTTCCCAGAATGGTGCGCTCAAATATAGAGGAATCAAAGAAACTATTGCCGTTAGGCTGGTGGCTAACAAGGGTCTAAACCGCTCCTGCAGTGACGTTGCGACTGCCTCAACCGCAGTCGCTCCGCTCTTCCGGGCCTGATTAGCGAAGTCCGTCAAGAGAATAGTGTTCTTGATACTTAGACCGATTAGAGCGAAAAAGCCTAGCATTGTGAAAAAGCTGAAAGCATTATCTGTTATCCACAGACCCATAGTTATGCCAAACAGGCTGAAAGGAAGTGCGGAGAATATTAGTACAGGCTGAAGAAGTGATTTGAACTGAGTAGCCAACAATAGATATATGGCCACTAGTACAATCGGGAATGCTATTAGTAGTGTTTTAAACGAATCTTGATTCTCCCCCTCTTGTCCAATGTCAAAATTGAGACTATCTGGCGTCAAACCATAGCCTGCAAGCCGGTCCTTGGGGAACTCTTTTTTAACGGCACTCTCAGCTAGTATCACCAATGTTGAGGTATCATCACCATCAAATTCTGCTGAAACACTTATATAGAGGTTGCCATCACGCCTGGCGATTGAATCGGGATTAGATATAACTACCTTGCCCATTTTAGCAACCGTCCCGTCTGGCCGTTTGAGTTCGGCCGTAGCTAAGAACAGACTAACGTCTTTAGCTACTTTGGCAGCTGCTACGCTATTGTCTGTGTCTATACGAACAGTAAACTCACTAACAGGCGGTCCGACATCTAATATGCCCGCCTGGAATAGCGCACCGTCTACTTCTTCCGTTAATACCTTTTCAAGTTGATCGGATATAGCTGGCGCTTTCTCATCCCTTTTATCGAATGCAACCAATGAAATAGTCGCATTGGCCATTTGAGTCGTACCTGTGTCATAGAACGACAGTGTTTTAAAATTAGCACCCAATTCTCTACCTACTACCTCATTTGCTTTGTCGGCAATCACTTGTGTCTGCTCTATGGTTTGGTTAGGATTGAAAGTCATGATTACAGATATAAGATTTGCATCTTTACTTGGTGCGAATATATTAAACCCGACTTTAGAGAACAACATACCACCTGCCACAATGAAGCCGATCCCAATAGTAAGCGCAATCATCCCCAACCCAACTTGCCGTTTTCGATGGTGGTTGCTCCACATCAAAGGTCGAGCCAGTGTGCCAGCTATGAATCTTTCTAAGTGATGAGCAGCCGATTCACTTTTACCGCTTTCACCTCGCCCCAATTGCTTAGGGCGAAGAAGTGCAAAACGCGCTAAAAATGGAATGAAAGTCAATGCTACGACCAAACTCACAATCAAGGCCGAAATGACTGTGATTGGAATTGCTCTTATAAATGAGCCGAGTATGCCGCCCACAAAGATTAGTGGCACAAAAGCAAGACCTGCAGTAAACGTGGCAGCGACCATTACGCGGCTTATCTTTTTGGCCGCCTGTTCTATGGTTTTACGAGCATTTTTGTTTTTTCGCCGCTGGGCATCGATCGCCTCAACCATAATTATGGTGTCATCTACAATTAGACTCAAAGATAGGATAAGCGCAAACAAGGTTATGGTATTTAGCGAATACCCAATGGCTAGCAACAGCCCTAATGTCGACATTATAACCATCACCATTGCTCCAACTGTAATCAAAGATGCTCGGAGTGCTATTAAAATCGCACTGATAATTAATATGGCAATTAGACCCTCGGCCAGTGACTTCTGCAGACTACTTACCTGTTCTTTAATATCAGGTGCCAAACTATAGCTAATTCTGGCTTGAAAATCACTAAATTCAGCGGATTTATTGAGGTTTTGTACAGCCTGATTAACTTGATCATCTAGCTGGAGTACGTCAAATCCGGCAGTACCTTTAATTCCAATATTTACAGAAGTGTGGAAATCAGTAACCTGATTTTCGCGAATACCAAATCTATCGAATGTTCTTTGAAAAGTACTGCTAAGACCTGTCGACGGATCAATCCCACGGGCAAAAGGATCAATCGCTTCAATACGTCCACCCAGAATCAATGCTTCGTCATTATTCAAAAATTCTGCAGCTGCCTTGGCCTTGGCTGTTAAGTCTTCCAAGGATACCGAACCGCTTTTTGAATAAAATGCCACCAGCATATCATCCCCACGTTCGTTAACTCCTACGCTGAGAGGCTTGGATTCTATAGTGGCATCTGCAGGTAGAAAGCCAGCCTGAAGAATTTTATCTTTTATTTCTACACTGGCTTTTGGTGCATCAACGCTTTCCTCATATTGAATTGCGGCGGTATAAAAGTTAGCACTAGATTGAACATCGGTCATTTTAACCCCGGGATACTCAGCTAAAACTTTAGCTAGTGGTTTGCCAATTTGAGAGTCCACCTTGGAGGCATCATTAACTAAATAAGTACCACTGACCAAGCTGTAGGGCACAGTAATAGTTGGAAAACCCTCTCGCTTTAATAGCGTGGTGTAGCTGGCAATTCCTATAGCTAGGATTATCAGCCAAAGACCGGCTGATATTTTTGGTCGGTCATAAAAAAACAAGCTGACGCGTGCAGCTACTGGAAGTTTGTCTGATTTCTTTGACTTGCTCTTAAACAGTTTCAGTTGGTTTGTTCTCCATGATAAATCTTCCCATTAATTCTACCAGATGACTCCACCAACCTAAACCCGAATAGCATTTAAGTGAGTTTTTGCTCCGTCCGCCATTTTGTCTAAGAGTGCATTCACTTCCTCGGCAACAAGTGTTTTTTCATAACTCGAAATAACCAGGCGAAAACTGTAGTTAAACTTGTCGTTGTCTTTTTTGTATGTGCCAAGTGGTCTTAGCGTACCTACTAAATGTTTTGCTTTGTTTTTTGTTAATTGAGTTTCAAGGCACTCGGCAACTTCTGCAAAACTTTTATCGGCCGACACAGCCAATGTAATGTCCTGGTGGACCGTAGGATATTTTGAAATCGGCACGTAGAGTTGCGCACCAGGCAACCCAGATAAAAGTTCGGTTACACCTATTTCAAAACCTGCGCAGTATTTAGGTAGTTTAAACCCTGTCCCGACTTCAGCGCGAAACTCCCCAACTATCCCCACAAATGTGTTGGTTTCTTTGATGCTGATTGTAGCAGTGCGATTAACATCATACGGCCGAACGATGGGCATATCTGGCATTTGTGGAAGTGGTGCATAAACAAAACTGATGCCTAGACGATTTGCTAAGTTATCTAAAAATGCGCGGGCATGATAAAACGCCGCTCCAGCGTTTTTTGCTACAGCCAAATCTTTAATGGCTAGAACCGCGGCGAGCGTGTCAAATTCTTTGGGTACTTTTTCTTGACCGTTGGTTGGATGCAATTTGTTGTGAGTCTTGCCCAGCTCAAACAGTACAAATTTGTCATGGCTTTGTTTGATGTTGGAGTGGACTTTGTCTAGCAAGCTTGGCACTAGACTAAGTCGGTAGTACTGCAAGTCTGGGCTGAGGGCGTTGCGAAGTTTGTATGCATCAGCCGGGTTTTGCCCTGCTTTTGTTAGCAGTGAACCATGAACAAAACTATAAGTCAGTACTTCATTGGCACCGGCAGCCGACATTATCCCACGGAGTCTTTGTTTGAAATCTAATGTCTTGTCCTTTGCTGCTGGTGAAAGATCTCGCCCAGGTAAATTTAGTGGTAAATGGTCATAACCATACAGTCGGCCAACTTCTTCAACAATATCCTCAGCTATTTCTATATCAGTCCGCCAAAATGGCGCTGTGATTTCCAGCTCGTCCCTTTGCCGAGACACTTTGAACTCAACATTCGTGAGGATTTTTTCGATTTGCTCGGCTTTTAACTCAAGCCCTAGCCTTTCGTTAATAAATTTCGCACTCAGGCTTACTACAGGCAGGTGCGGTAATTCGAAAGTCTTGTCCAGCAGTGCACCCGCCACACCACCGCCGGCAATTCTAATAATGTCATCGGCTGCTTTGGTGATTACCGCGCGGTTTTGTAATGGACTCTGGCCTTTAGTAAACCGTGTTGCAGCGTCGGTAAACAAGCCATGTGCCATTGCCGTTCGGCGAGTGGCATTCATATCAAATGTGCCACATTCGATGACGATATTAGTGGTTGAGTCATCTACTTCAGTGTTTGCTCCGCCCATAATTCCACCTAGGCCTATTGGTTTATGTCCGTCTGTAATAACAATTGCGCCAGGCTGTATTTTAAGGTCTTTACCACCAATCAACTTGAGCTGCTCTCCCTCACTAGAGAGCCGGACGCCAATTTTACCAGTTTCAAGCTTATCGTAATCATATGCGTGAAGTGGCTGGCCGGTTTCGAGCATAAAATAATTGGTTATATCAACAATGTTATTAATCGGCCGCACACCCACATTTGCCAACTTTGCCTGCAACCACACAGGACTAGGGGCAACTTGTATGTCGCTAATCGGCAAGAGACAAAAACGAGGCACTAGTTCTGGAATTTCATTATCTACACCCAGCTTTAATGAAGTCGCCACAATAGTGGGTAGGCCAGAATCCTGCTTGTACCAATCCGGGCTTTTAAAGCTACGCATCTGAACTCCAGCAAGTTCACGCGCCACCCCAAGCATTCCAAAGCAATCCGGTCGGTGCGTAAACATTTTATTTTCAATGTCTACAATGTGGTCGTTGAGTTTGTAAGCGTCAGCAAAAGTACTACCAAGTTTTACTTTCACGTCAATTTCAAGCAGACCTTCATGGCTCTCGCCAAGTCCGAGTTCTTTAGCACTAGCCAGCATGCCATTACTCACTACCCCACGAATTTCTCTGGCTTCAATTTTGAAAGGTTCTTTGCCTAGAGTACTGGGTACTACTGCACCAGGTGGTATCCAGGCCGCCAACATACCAGCCCGTACATTTGGTGCTCCACAAACAATCTGAACATAACCACCTTCTAGCCGGTCCACTCCCTTGACTACTCCACCATCATCTACAATACAGACCGACAACTTGTCAGCACCTGGATGTTTTTCGCAATTACGCACCTCCACCACCACAGTACTTTCATACTTTTTACCAATATCTTCTAGCGAGTCCACCGCACCTAGCTGTGTTCCAATTTTCTCCACCAGCTGATCGACTGTAAGATCAATTTCCGCAAATTCCTGAACCCAGTTCAAACTAACTTTCATTTAAAATTGCCTCAGGAAGTTTAGATTACCGGAGTGGAAGTGGCGAACATCTTCTATGCCGTACTTCATCATTACTAATCGGTCTATGCCTATGCCCCAAGCAAAGCCGGTAAATTCAGTAGGATCTATACCACCCTCACGCAAAACATTCGGGTGTATCATGCCGCAGCCCAGCAGTTCTATCCAACCAGTCTGGCTGCAAATGTGGCAGCCAGCTTTCTTACAGAACGGACAGGAAATAGTAAATTCAAAACTTGGTTCTGTAAAAGGAAAATAAAATGGTTGGGTCCTAACTTCCAGGCTAGTACCAAAATATTCTTCTAAAAAAGTCTTAAGCGTAGCTATCAGGTGTCCGGCATTAATTCCTTTGTCTATACAAACTCCTTCTAACTGATAAAAGGTATGTTCGTGCCGAGCATCAAGGTCTTCATTACGAAAGACTCGGCCCGGAATTACAAAGCGAATAGGCGGCTTACTGGCCTTCATTACACGGTTTTGCATTATTGATGTGTGGGCTGGGGCTATAAGC
>JAYTJL010000041.1:0-6084 GCA_043731125.1 Candidatus Saccharimonadota bacterium | reverse complement strand
ACCTTTTGCTTCGGCTTGTGGCCGGTAATCAGATGTAAGCTTTTCAATAAATTTCGCAATATCAATTTTTTCAATATTCATATCAAGAACACCTCTGTTTGCACGTGACAACATAGATAGGTCATTGAGTAGGCTACTAAGAAAGAGTACTTGGTCGTGTGCGGCCGCCAGGCTGGTTTTGATGACAGGATCTACTGATGTATGCTCAGCGGCTAGTAAAGCGTTGCTTATATTGCCCTCTGTTATAGCTATAGGGGTTCGGAGTTCGTGTGATGCAACACTTATAAAATCATCCCTCTCTTCTTCTACTGACCGTTCGAGCGTAATGTCACGAAGCAGTATTACCCAACCGGAGTGTGAGGCTCGGTACCCACTACGTACCTGTGAAATGCTTACATGTAAATTTGCTCGGGATGCGTCGTTATAAGCGACTAGCCAGTCTTTTGTTGAAAACTCTTTATCAATTCCACTTATCCGCTCGGTGATGTCGACTGGTTGTCCGTCGATATCTATTAAGTGCAGAGCGTCGCTTAGTTGCAGACCTGTTAGTATATTGACATCAAGTAAGTCCAAGGCAATGCTATTGCTATTTACTACTTTCATGTTTTCATCAACGGCTATAACTCCGTCTGACATACTATTTATCAGTGAAATTAACCGTTGGTGTTCCACGCTAAGCTCTTCGGCTTGTGCTTGAGGTAATTTTCCACCCGTCATAATGCTTATCTAATTATGGCATATCACTGGGGATTATTGCTGGGTAATAGTTTTTTATTTGTTTGCGGGCTGTCTTGTAGTCTTTGTGTGTTGTCGATAATTGGCCCCAGAAGGCACTACTATGGTTAAGTTGTTTGGTGTGAGCTAGTTCATGGAGAATGACGTAATCAATTAGTGGCCACGGAAGTTGCATCAGATAGTAGCTGAGTGTTATCACACCTTGCCCAGAGCAACTGCCCCACCTCGCGGTAAGTTTTTTTATCACTACTTTAGAATATGTATAGCTGTATTGCTTGGCCATCTCATCAACACGACCGGGAAGTAGCGCGGCGGCTTCTGCATTGAGGGCGTTTTCTGCAGCCTTGCATATTTTTTTTTGTACTAGTGCGTTTTCGACTGGGATATTGGTTTTTACCAATATTTGATTTTCTGCAACCCTAACGGTTGTTGTTTCTAGCGTGGACGGCAAGTGCACTACTCGGTGATATTTTCCAACACGCATTCCAGCTAGTAACTGGGGCTGTGGCCTTTTTTGGCGATGAGTTAGTATCCAGTCCAACTTTTGACGGGCAAAGGCAACACCGGCTGAGTATGGGACCCAGGTGGGCATACCCACCCTTACATCACCCCCTGCACCGATAGAAATTCGTAAATTTTTAGTACCACGTCGTTTTTGCAACGTTACTTCACCAATACCATCAATCAGTACCTTCTTCTGAGCCATATTACCTATTGTATGTTATTGGGCAATGTTAATGTTTCGACGGGTGTAGTCTACTCTGCCACTATTAGTGTTTGGTACAAGATTTACCATACCTGGTTTTGCCATGTGGTTTCTTGCCACATCAGAGGCTACCAGACCATCTTGAAAAAGTCGGCTGACTATGGCGCTCTTTTGCGTAGTGAATGTGTGTTTGCCACTAACTACCAAGCTTTCTTCTGCCGATGGGTTTTGCATGAGCCCAACTTGTTCGTCGAACGAAGCTCTGGTTTGAGGTTTGGCAAATTTATTATCGGGTGTTCGGCGATCACGGTTTTGAGTACGTTCAAAGGCAGCTTCTTCATCAATCTGTAACCATACAATGTAAGATTCTGCCTTTTTGCGCCCGGCTAACTCCTTTAACGCTTTGCGCTGGGAGTGTCGCGACAAACTAGCGTCATATACCACGCCAATGCCCGCGTTTAAAAATTCTTCACTCATGTACCGCATTAAGTGATCTACAATTGCGTTTTCTTGTTCGTCAAACCTTGGTTGCTCAAATAATTCATTACGAATCCTGTCTGCACTAACATGAGCTAGACCCATACCCTCGGAAAGGTTACGTGCAAGATAGCTTTTTCCGGATCCTGGGTACCCGTAAAATCCTATTAACACTGGTCGAGACAGTTCAAGTTTGCTCATAGTTTTGTGTTAATTATTCTACCACCCCAACCAACTCTCATAAAAGTGCTTAAGCTTGGGTTATCACTCATAATTGGCAGGAGATCATGGACGAGCTTCTAACTTTTAGTCTTTGGTGTCTGGATACATCTCTTCGAGTGCTATGAGTGATTTATGTAAATCATCATCAACGGATGGTGCATCAACACAGAATTTTTTTATTTGCTCAGTACCTTCTGGCCACTCCTCGCGAAATGAGTATAAGCCTAAACCAGATTCCTCAACATATCTTTGAAATTCATCAGTTTCCCATTTCTCTAATGCTTTAATTGCACCCTTTAGAGCAAGGTAGAGCGCGTCACCTTCTTTAATGAGTTTTTCGACTTGCTCTGCGTCATATGTATAGCTATCAGGAGAAGTCTCTTGCATCTGTCGAGAATACTAATAAATCAGATATGACGCAAGCATAAGCGTTATGGCAGGGGAGACAGGACTCGAACCTGCGACCCTCGGTTTTGGAGACCGATGCTCTAGCCAGCTGAGCTACTCCCCTTCAAGTGCCAATGCTATAAAAAATACCATGAAACAACCTTAAAAACCAGAGGTAAAGTGGTTGTGTTTGCTGTGTTAATCACTCATAATTGACTATAGTTAAAGCGCATGCGCGCAGGGAGTATAGCAAAAGCAAAGTGGTAAAGGTGTTAATGCTAGGCTGGGAACTGCCACCACATAACAGCGGCGGACTAGGTGTGGCGTGCTTAGAATTGTGCAAATCTCTAGCAGGCAGTGGCGCTGATATAGATTTTATCCTACCCTACCGTGCACATGCCAACACCTACTCATTTATCAATATTGTCTCAGCGCTACCGCAATACTCGGCACCAGACCTACAGCAGTCTGCCTATACTTCTCACCTGCTATTGAACACCGCACCCCTTGCTCGCCGAGGCAACCAAGAAACCGATGAATATACTGCCGCTGCCTCTAAAATCGCCAGCCGAAGAGAATTTGACATAATTCACGCTCATGATTGGCTGACATTCAGAGCAGCGCTTCGGGTCAAAGAAGACTCAGGCAAACCATTGATAGTCCACGTTCATTCTATCGAACGCGACAGAGCTGGTGGAGCACCAGGAAACCCAATGGTTAGAGAAATTGAAGCCACTGGCATGATGCTGGCCGACAGAGTAATTGCTGTAAGTGAGCGGACCAGGCAGATGATCGCCCAAGAATACTCAATCCCACTGTCTAAAATTGACGTTATTCACAATTCAATAGACCCAGAATCCCTAGAACCGCTAGACGCAGCCAATGTATACACATATTTAGTAGCCATGAAGATATTAGGCTGGCGAGTGGTTGTAAATGTTGGACGATTAACTATTCAAAAAGGGCTACCTGGACTAATAACTGCAGCTGCAGATGTAATAAAGCGCGCACCCAAGACACTATTTCTGTTCGTCGGTAGTGGGGAGCAAAAAGAAGAACTTATCATGCAGGCCGCCGCACTGGGCATAGGAGACAATGTTATATTTGTAGGATTCCAGCGTGGCAAAAAATTAAGAGATGCATTCGCAGTCGGTGATCTTTTTGTACTCCCTTCAGTGTCCGAACCATTCGGACTTACGCCTCTCGAAGCCATAGGCTACGGCACTCCAGTACTGATTAGCCGTCAGTCTGGGGTCTCAGAAGTGTTAGATAATTGCCTAAAAGTAGACTTCTGGGACACGGCCGAAATGGCTAACAAAATTACCGCAGTTGTTATGAATGATAATTTACGCGATGAAATGCTCCGAAATTCCGAGAAAGAATACCAAAATCTTAGCTGGGGCGCCTCTGCCCAAAAACTTATCAATATTTATCACAGGCACTTAGCGGAACCTGTCTACTCATGAACAATAAAGCCATCGTACTGTACTTACATGTACACCAGCCGCACAGACTTAGAAACTATAGCATTTTTGACGTTGCCAATAGCAATAACTACTTTGAAACTCCATACACTAGCCCCTACAGCAACCAAGCAGTGTTAGAAAAAGTTGCTTCTAAGTCATACCTGCCAACAAACCGAAAACTACTAGAACTTCTAAACAAACATCCTCAGTTCAAGTTAAACCTTTCAATAACCGGCACCGTTCTCGAGCAATTGGAGTGGTGGTCGCCTGAAACACTACAGAGCTTTAAAGACCTAACAAATACCGGACGTGTAGAAATTGCCGGAGAAACGTACCACCACAGCCTAGCATTCTTTTACTCAAAGCCGGAGTTTGAAGCACAAGTAGGTTTACACAAAGACAAAATACAACAGCTATTTGGTCAAACACCTCAGGTATTTAGAAACACAGAACTAGCATACAACAACCAGCTGGCTGTTTGGGCTGACAGTGCTGGCTATAAGGGAATTATTGCCGAAGGCTGGGACCCTGTGCTGGGTTGGAGAAGCCCAAACTTTGTATACCGCCCCTCCGGTACACACAACATCAGACTGCTACTCAAAAACTACAAATTAAGTGACGACATTGCCTTTCGCTTCGGCAACAGAGACTGGACAGAGTGGCCGCTAACTGCCGATAAGTTCACCCACTGGCTAGACGGTACCCACGATGCGCAAGTTTTTAACCTGTTTATGGATTTTGAAACCTTTGGCGAGCACCAATGGGAAGATAAAGGCATCTTTGAATTCTTAGAACACTTACCAGAAAAATGGTTAGCCGGCGAAAATAATACTTTCATGAACCTATCGGAAGCAATTGATAGATTTGAGCCATCTGATTGGATAGACACACCTACTACCACTACTTGGGCTGATACCGAGCGTGACTTGACAGCCTGGCTAGGCAATCCCTTGCAACAACAAGCCATTGGCGCTCTTTATGAGTTTGGTGAGGCAGTTCTATCATCAGGCGACGATCAATTACTATGGGATTGGCGTAAGCTACAAACAAGCGACCACTTCTACTATATGTGCACCAAGTGGTTTGCTGATGGAGATGTCCATGCCTACTTTAGCCCATACGACTCACCCTATGACGCATATATTAACTATATGAACGTCATGCAAGATATTCGCTTACGCCTAACCCAGAAAGGACTACTGTCGTAATGAAATTACTCCAGTTTACAGTTGTAGCTCCATTGAACATTAGCTCATTATTCATTGATAGTTCATTGAAAATTGATAATTGTAAATTGATAATTGTAGTTCCCGAAGGGAGCTTGTATGGGTAGGCCAGTAATCCTCGGAAACAACCATATGCTCGTCGGCCTAAACGAACATGGACTTGTTCATGATTTTTACTTTCCATACGTTGGACAAGAAAATTTAACAACCGCAAGAAGCATCCATCATCTTATTGGGGTATGGGTAGACGATAAGTTCTCGTGGCTAGATGACGGTAGATGGGAGATAATCCCTGATTTTGAAGTTGATGCATTGGTGGGAAAAACAACTGCCGAAAATATACATCTAGAAATTCGACTGGTATTCACGGACTTTGTGGACTCAGAGTTCAACGCGTTCTGTAGACGCATAGAAATAGTCAATAACTCTGACAGGAAAAGAGAGATCAGACTTTTCATGCATCAGGCGTTCGAAATATCTAGACTGGGCCGTAGCGACACGGCTATATACGTGCCAGATGGTAATTATATCTATGACTATAAAGGACGCTGCGCACTGTTAATTAGTGCGGTCAACGGTCGAGGTGAGCCTTTTGACCAGTTCGCAATTGGAAACTATGGTATAGAAGGAAAAGCTGGTACCTACAAAGATGCCGAGGACGGTAATTTAGATGGCAACTTAGTTGAGCACGGTAGTGTTGATAGTGTTGTGAGACAAAGCATCCAAATTGAGGCCGGGCAAAATGAAATTGTAGATTATTGGGTGATAGCAGCTTTCTCCCAGCTTGACGCAGAATCAATACACGGTGAGATTAAACGTCAAGGTTTGCATACCAGACTAGACCTTACCCGTGCAAGTTGGCGAA
>JAYTJL010000040.1:0-4136 GCA_043731125.1 Candidatus Saccharimonadota bacterium | reverse complement strand
CGCATCGTAGGCCCATTGCAACAATGCTTGGCGTTGTTTACGGCGGCACGTAATATCTCCAGGCTGACAATTCTTACGTAGTTGGGCTATGTGTCGAGTCATAGCTCGCCACCGACCAATTTGCCAGTTGTCATAACCTGGAATACGCCTGCCAAGGTAATACCTACAATACCACTGAAACCATCCCCGAGGGTCGTCTGGTCTAATCCAGCCTTTTCTTTGCCACTCTTTTAAGGGTTGGCTGGCTAGTATCTCAAAATAGTTAAGTGCTGTCTTGGCACTATTTGGTGATAATTTTGCATGTGCGAACCACTCCACTGGGAATTCTGCTTTGCAATCTGTCATGTATTTTCCACCAAATACACCCAGCTCTAGCATCTGTTGTGGGGTCAGATCCGGTTTGAATTCAGAGGCGAAGTTTTTGCCAGCAGGTTCTACTAGTAGGTAAGAGTAGCCACTCTGCATTTTGTCATTTACTAATACGGATTGAACCACGGTGTCCTATACTTCGAATTTTTCGATGTGTTCGGCTAGAATCTTTAAGAATTCTTTAGCTTGCGCCTTACTCATGGCCACGCGAGAGACTATATTCTGTTGGTTGGGGTCTGGCAGGCTTTGGGCAAAGCTAAACATAACAGAATGGTCGTTGTTGCCAATCAAGTACGAATCAACATGCAGTACTGGTGTTTTGTTGGGGTCTAGCCCAAAGTTCATCTGTTGCTTTTTATCATCTTCTGCCATCTTAAGTAATCTCCAATTAGTTTCTGACTACATTATCTCATAGCGGAGGTATCTATATTTGCCAGATGATGAGACCCGTCATCACAAACATCAGAACCACCAACAGTATCAGCCCATAGAGCATTTTTTTGTTCGATTTAGGTTGAAGGGGTATTCCTAGGGGGTGGTTTTCTTCTGATTGCTTAACCATGAGCACAGTATATATGTGCCTGTGAACATTTTCTAGCTCTGCAGCTGTACCGCCTCCCATGGCAGACCGGGTCTTCCAAAATGGCCATAGGCTGATGTTTGTGAGTACATTGGTCGTCTTAAGTTCAATTTTTCGATTATGCCCTTGACTGAAGTATCAATGAGCTGATTTTTGAATTTCTCCAAATCGTCCTCACTAACGGTTGCAGTACCAAAAGTATCTATTGTTTGCATTAGTGGGAGAGGCTGGCCTATTACGTAGGCAAGTCCAACTTCGCATTTTGTAGCTAGACCTTTCGCTACGATGTTCTTGGCAATGTAGCGAGCCGCATAAGCACCACTGCGGTCTACTTTGCTAGGGTCCTTGCCGCTAAATGCACCACCGCCAACCCGGGCGTAGCCACCGTATGTATCTACCACAATTTTACGTCCTGTTAGGCCGGCGTCGCTTTCAGGTCCGGGAATGTGCCACAGGCCCGTGCCATTGACGGTGATGTTCTCATTACTAGGAAGTTCAAACTTAAACTGTTGAAAAACCGGTTTAAATACCGACTCTAGAATGTCATTTCTGACTTGGTTAGCAGTTGTTTTTTCGCTGTGAGCCACCGCAGCTACAAGTTTTTCTACGGCAACCGGGATGCCTTCCTCGTAGCGAATAGTGACTTGAGCCTTGCCGTCTGGTCGTAACCACTCCAGTAGCCCATCTTCACGAACTTGGTCAATCTTGGCAACCAGACCATGTGCCAGGGCTATGGGCATAGGCATCAGCTGTTCGGTTTCGGTACATGCATATCCAAACATCATGCCTTGGTCACCTGCTCCGCCGTCATCCACTCCCACAGCAATTTCTGGTGATTGTTGATGGATATCATTGCTAAAGATGGACTCTTGGCTAAATCCCCATGAAGGGTTGGTGTAGCCGAGTTCTTTTACCCTTAGGCGAGCTATTGCTTCATAATCAATCTTTGCTGTTGTTTTAATTTCGCCGTACAGAGCTATTTGATTGGCTCCGGCTACAGTCTCTATCCCGGTTCTAGAATTGGGGTCTTGAGCCAATGTAGCGTCGAGGATAGCATCACTAATGGCGTCGCAAATTTTGTCAGGGTGACCAGCACACACGGATTCGCTAGTAAATAGTGTTGTTTTTGGCATTAAAAAATCCTTTCTGATTATTTAAGAAAGGACATAGTCATGATTGTTATATCCTTTCCGCCTTTGAGCGGACTAGTTTTAGCACCTTCCGAGGCTTAACCCGGGGTTGCTGGCAGGTATCTGGGCTAGGTCCCTATCTGCGCTCTTGATATTCAAATTATTAAAACTAAATAACCATGATATTTTAGCACACACATCAGTCGGTCTACTTTCTATGCAGAATGGCTGCCTGCTGGTCTGCTATAATTAGCACCCAAACATGGAACCACAAGATATGCGATACTACAAGGATGTTGCCTCGGTGGAGGAAAACTTGGCTGAAGAGTTCACGGCCACTTTTAGTATGCGAGATTGGGCTGGCGAACATAAAACCACTGTCACAATCACCGGGACAGTAGCTGCCATAGCTATAGCCGGTGTTGCCATGACTGCCTACTACCTGAGACATCACCACAAAGCCAAATAGCATACTATGGTTGGGTCGGGGTTATCTCTAAGAGTTAGACAGCTTCATCTGGTGTCGAGAGGGCTGTGTATTCGATCATTCTCCTCCGCGTGGCGCAATAGGTTTGCAAGAGTTAAAGTCTCGACGGTACTTAAGGGGTATGCGATTTCGGCGTCGGCTCTGTCCTGAAGGTACGCCTCCTCGGTATCAGTTACGATCTCAAAACTAGCGCTAAACCGTTGGAAAACCCCGATGCTACCAAGCTGGCTAGTAGTGTCGGTAGCACGGCCGATTGTTTCATTCCATGCTGTGATTACTAGTATTTTTTCATCCACGACTACAACCGGTGTGATTTCAAAATCAGTGAAACCCCTTACTGTAGGGGCTTGGTTGAGTCGGTTGCTTTGCTGGGGTTCAATACCGCGCTGCCTATTCATCGCTCTGATGGCAATCTGGGGTAGCCGGGTGGTGAGAGTTCCCAAAGACTCTTCGGCCCCGTCATATTCTGGCCCTCTGAACCTAACTTGTTTTTCAATCATACTTTCGATATTTTACCTTATCTGGTGTAGTCATGTGTAGAGTAGTATCGTCGCCACTTCAGGGTCTAGTGGGACATAAATTCTTCTAGGTGGCATTCCTGCTATCAATTGTGTTTCATCCAGTACATCATCCACGTCAGTTAGAGCTAGGTGAGGATATAGTTCGTACTCTCCATCGCCATGATCGTATCGGAGTAAATTAATTGAAAGTACCTGACCATCAAGTGGGAGTGTTGGCACGTCGCCCCTCAGGAGTCTGACCTCATCGTATCGTCCCTGGCCAGTCCCGCCATAGTAGTACGGCGTCCATATAGTCGTTCTTAGCTCTCGGCCATTTCCATACTTTTCATTAAACTCTTTGCACCAGTCAAACGTAATACCTTCTTCCGGTAGTGATACTTCAAAGTGCGAATCTGGGATATTGTTAAAATTTGGGTTTTCAAAAGTACTCATTTGTAAGGATATTCTATCCCCTCGTTTGATGAATCCAAAGCATGTGCACTATTATTCCACTCTGGCGCGGGTATAATTGGTCTAGTGAAATTATCTGACTTTGACTTTAATTTGCCGAAAAAATTAATTGCACAGACACCGGCACGGCCGCGGGACCATGCCCGCTTGCTGGTATACAACCGAGATACTAAAACAATTACGGACACCTACTTCTATATGCTAGGTGATTATTTGGTGGATGACACAACTATCGTGTTGAATGATACAAAAGTAGAAAAATGCCGTCTTGTCTTTGGACGCTGTGAAATCTTTGTGTTGGAGCAGAGTGAGCATGGACATTCAGTACGTGCGTTGGTGCGACCAGGAAGAAAATTCAAGCAAGGCTCCGAACTCGAGTTCAACGGAGTCAAAGTGCACGTAGAGGCAGTTGAACCCAGCGGGGTGCGGCGATTGCGGTTTGAAAAGAGCGTTAATTCACGTGTGTTTAACAATCACCGCCTAACTCCATTTCCTCCGTACATTGCCCAGAATGAAAAATTGGCGAGAGAATATCAAACAATATATTCAACAAAGCCAGGCAGTAAAGCAGCACCAACGGCCGGGCTACACTTTACTAC
>JAYTJL010000039.1:0-4741 GCA_043731125.1 Candidatus Saccharimonadota bacterium | reverse complement strand
GGCTATACATTCTAAATAAGTCACCGGCAAACAGGGCGGCCTCGTCACCACCGGCTGCGGCGCGAATTTCAATTACTGCGTTTCGTGCGTCGTTGGGGTCTTTGGGAATCAATAACGCTGATAGTTGATAGTTGATAGCTGATAGCTTAGCTTCGAGTTCGGTGATTTCAGCAGTGGCCATTTCGACAAGCTCTGAGTCTTCGTTGGCGGCCATTTTTTTAGCCTCATCAAGTTGCGCTGTAAGTTTTGCTTGCTCATCAAAATACTTAACTATATTTTCCAGCTCGGCCTGGCGTTTGGCTAGGCGAGGATAGTCTGGGTCAGAATACACTGCACTGTCCTGCATTTGTTCCTGCAGAGAGGCGAGTTCTTCCCGTAGTTCGTTTTCTTTATTCATGATAAGTGTAGCTTACAGTTAACAGTATACAGCTTACAGTTTGCTCTGGAGGGAATAGAGCATTTTTTGAATCTCCTCGGCTTGATTACTAGTTCTGAAGTATCAATAGCAAATATTTCTTCAGTAAGCATTAATTGCGTTGACAGTTCTGCCGCCGATCCACGTGCTATCGATAGAAACTGAGAGAATTCCTTATTTCCACTTCGCTGCTGACCCTCGGCAATATTAGAGGGCACGGAAACCGCACTTCTTTGAAGCTGAGAACCTAGACCATATTGCTCGGTTTTAGGTAACTTTTCGCATAGCAAATAGACTTCCTTCGTCAGTGTAAAGGATTTCTGCCACACCAGGAGGTCTCTATAGGACTTACTCATAATGCTTAGCTGTCTACTGTCAGCTGTATACTGTTAACTTGTCTTTATTTCGCTGAGTTTCTGAGGGCCTGATTTGGTCTCTGATTTTCGGACTTTTGGTTTGGCAGCTACTTTGGCGGCTTTTGCATCCTCGGCAGCCTTAGCACGTGCTTTGTATTTATCAACGCGTCCTTCTATGTCAACAATGCGCTCTTCCCCTGTGAAGAAAGGGTGAGAACTGGCAGAAATGTGAACTTTCACCAAAGGGTAGTCAGAGCCATCAAGAGTAATGGTATCTTCAGTTTCAACAGTGGAACGAGTTAAGTAGGTTGTGCTGTTGTTGAGGTCTTGAAAAACCACCTCTCGGTAATTAGTTGGGTGAATATCTTTCTTCATAACTCGAGTATTATATCTGTTAATCACCCGGCGGTCAAGCATATTTAGGGCGCTCGTCATACTCCACTTGGCTTGATTGTATTGACCTACGTGCCTGGAGGCGTCTAGCAACTATTTTGGTTGTTGCACTAATTAGCAATCTTTCTTCTGGTGAGGGCCCATCAACGGGGGGTGGTGTACCTTCCGGAAATAAAGCATCAAATACTGCGTCGAATTCGTCATAATTAAAGACTACTTCAGAGTAGGTAGGTAGTTGATAAGTTGGTGGCTGGGTATCATAAAAATGCAGAGCGGTGTCTACTAAAGCATCAACTAGGGACGATATATTTGGGTTAGTCATATAAAAAAGTAAAAGTGCGCCATGGTTTCTCGGCTCATGGCGCGGTGGGGCCGGAGGCAAATCGCCTCGGACCCCAGTTATTGTCTACGTATTGTGTCAGCCTAAGCTGCGAGCAGGGGGTCGTTAGCTAGCTCGTAACCAGCTGCTCGCAAGGCGAGGATCATCTCGCGGACAAGCTTCTCCCCGTCTGGGTAGTGGTGGCGCTTGGCGTAGTTGTACCAGTCGCTCTCGCTTCTGGCGAGAACTCCCTCGAGGGTAGTAACACCAGCGACTCGTTCGACAAACCTTGAACCTTCCCAGCCGATGAGGTCACGAAGGCTATTTGCTTGGTCGGTCGTTTCCACGACATATTCCTTTCGTAGCAGGTACATCAGTTCTCGGCAGCGCCGAGAGCTGACCCGAGAATTAACTATATTTTACCACTTATACTATTAAAGAGCAAACATACAGACGGATCTTTAGGGGTTGATATTTTTGTTTAACAGATGTATAATAGACGTATAATAAATTAAACAGCTTGGGTATATATCCTCCCGTTCATCTCCGTGCAGGAATGAAATGGGTAAGCCCAAAGCAACGAAAGAAGGATAAGTATGTCATCTACCAATGTAGATATTAAAGAGTTATTAAACGCCGGTGCTCATTTTGGGCACAAGACCAGCCGGTGGCACCCGCGTATGGCCCCCTACATTCATAGTAAGCGCGACGGTAGCCATATAATTGATTTGACCAAGACGGTTGAAGGACTTGAAATGGCACTAGAATTTATTTCTAAGACCACTTCTGCTGGCAAACAAGTTTTGTTAGTAAGCACTAAGCGCCAAGCCAAAGAAAAAATTGTAGAAGTAGCAACCGCTACCAACATGCCATATGTAGCAGAAAGATGGTTGGGCGGTATGTTGACCAACACAGCTACTATTGGTGGCCGTATTAAACACCTCAAAGATATTGAAAACCGCATGGCAAGTGGCGAACTGGCTGCCAAGTACTCAAAACTAGAAGTCCAACGGTTCGGGGAAGAAATAGAACAAATGAACCACCACTACGGTGGAGTCAAAGAAATGCATGCTCGTCCCGGCGCTGTCTTTGTGCTAGACGTTTTGCACGACCAAATTGCTGTTAAGGAAGCCATAAAACTCAAAATCCCAGTTATTGGGCTGGTTGATACTAACTCAGACCCAGTTGGCGTGGATTACCCCATTCCTTGTAACGACGATGCCACTAAGGCCATCAACTTAGTACTTGACTATGTCCAGACGGCAATCGAAACCGGCAAAGCCAAAGTCAAGCAAACAGTAGACAGCAAACAGTCAACAGTTGAAAAAACTGAAACCAAAGAAGCAACCAAATAATAAGTAGCTAATAACTGTCAGCTGTATACTGGTCAGCTGTCAGCCAGAAAGGAAGATAAAATGAGCGACTTTACACTAGATGACGTTAAAAGACTGCGAGAACTAACAGGTGTTGGCATTACCAACGCCAAGGAAGCGCTAGTGGGGTCGGGGGGCGATTTTGATACAGCACTCTCAGCAATGCGCAAAAAAGGCCTAACCAAGGCTGAAAAACGTGGTGAGCGAGAAGCCCGTGCCGGGCTAGTAGGAAGCTATAACCACGACGGCCGGATCGGCGTACTCGTTGAAGTTAACTGTGAGACTGATTTTGTTGCCAAAACCGATGAGTTTAAAGAGTTAGTCAAAGACCTCAGCATGCACGTTGCGGCTAGCAATCCAGAATTTGTAAGCGCCGATGCCGTCGACGAGCAAGCCAAAAGTAGAGTCGAGGCTGAATTTTCTGAAAAGGCCAAAGCAGACGGCAAACCAGCCGACATGGTTGCCAAAATTGTTGAAGGCCAGCTGTCGAAGTACTTTGCAGAACGCTGTTTGCTTGACCAACCATTCATCAAAAACCCAGACATCACCGTGGGTGAGTACGTAAAAGAGCACATAGCCAAGCTAGGTGAAAACATAGTAGTCCGCCGCTTTAGTCGCTACGAACTCGGCGAAACTAACTAAAACCGTAGAATACTTAACTCACGCACAAGATACTTAACTTGTTAAGTATCTTTTCTTTATTGATAACCCGGGGACTGATAGTTAAGGCCTGGTACACTCGCAGGAACAAAATTGCCATTCGCATCGGCGCCGTCTGTCAGGGTTGCTTTGCCATAAGACCATTTTTCACCTTGTAGACCGCCATTGAGGTATTGTATGGTATCGCCCTGTGTTCTGCGACCGGAATTTGGCGATGTTGTATTAGTAGGGGACGTATAAACAAGTGCACCAGCAGAGTTCCAGATTTTGTAAGTGACAAAGTCGGTATAACCACCCACGTCATCAATACTACGTGGTGTCGTATTGTTGTACCAACCCGGCTCCATCCATAACTGCGAGCCGGTGTATGTTGTGTAATTATGGTCGGTGGTTCCAGAATGGGCATAGTAGACATTTCCCCCTACAAGTGGCCGGCCAACAAAGTCGCCCGGGTTCTGTGGCGGATTACCGTGCATATCAATATGGTATCTCTCCCATGTGATAGGATCTGGGTTTGCTCCGGCGCTACCAAGAACAGATAAGCCCGTGTAATCAGAATATGCCGTTAAGAAGTCTGTACGCAATCGTATGCCGGTAGTTCCCCAAATCTGTATTACATCAGGGTGTATTTGATAACCAGCCGGGTATGGCGGTGATGGCATTGCGTAGTGGTCTTGATAGACATGGTTGTTGGACATGCGGAGATTTTCCAGCTGTACCATTCTTCCTGTCCTGAGTGTCAGAGCGTTCACTGATTGGTCCCACAGCACACCTTCAATATGAACAGTTCCAGCTGGGTTGCCGCCGTCAATTAATAGACCAAGCATATCGTCACTAGAGTTGGTTGAATTGTTGGTAATTTGCCCGCCAATTATTACGACATTACGACCTCCGGTAATTTTGAAAGATGTCGTAGAGGAGCCACTGCTCCAGTTTAAATGCCCAAGGTTAATGTAGTAATCAGTGTTATTGTCTAGAGTCAGTGTACCCGGCGCGCTAAACGGACCGGCCATGTAGGTATAGCCTGGAAAAGAAGATGCGCTTCTAACGCTTCCTGCGCCGTTCCAACCGGGTGGCTTCCAGCGCAGTTTGGCGCTGGAGCCCCCACTTGGCGGCGGCGGAGCCACACTAACGCTCACACTAGTCGAAGCTGTAGCACTACCCCCAACACCCGTACAACTAAGGTTGTAGGTGCTTGTTTGGTTAAGTGCACCAGTGCTCCTAG